>JAJZAL010000244.1 GCA_021799405.1 Acidobacteriota bacterium | reverse complement strand
CGCCATCCGCAGGAGTTCGGTGCCATATCGTCACAGTATTTGCCATATATCTCAATCCTCCCAGCCTTCGCAGCGCTTCAGAATTCTGCACAGTTGCTTCCCGCGATTCGCCAGCTTGACGCTCAGCGGAAGATCCGCCACTGGTATTGGGCAAGTGTGTTTACCAACCGATACTCTGGATCAGTGGAATCAACGACTGCGCGCGATTATTTGGATGTGAAGGGATGGTTCGAAGCTGACATAGCCGAGCCGACGCTGATCCGCGAGTTTCGCGAACGTTTCAAGTCACTCGATCTACGGAAGGAGACCAAGCGGGGCAGCTCGGTCTATAACGGCATCTTCAACCTACTCGTTCTAAGCGGCGCCCGTGACTGGATGGCCGGCACGGTTCCGCAGTTTGACGATCTCGATGACCATCATATTGTTCCCAAGAGTTGGGGCAAAGGACGCCAGCTCGCGACATCGATAGACTCAATTCTGAACAGGACGCCTCTCACAGCAGACACGAATCGCAAGGTTATCAGTGACCGCCTGCCGAACGGGTATCTTCCGGAGCTAATTTCAGCCAATGGGGAAGCAGCAGTACGGGCGATCCTGGAATCGCATTTCATTTCTCACGCGGCATTCAATATCCTTCTGCGAAACTCTTTTGGTTCGGACGACTTCGAAGCGTTCCTTGCCGAGCGGCAGCGAACGCTTCAAGAAGCGATTGAAGATCTCCTGATCAAGGAGCGTCTGGACCTTCCTCCCCAGCTGCGCGAACTAGACGCTCAAGTGGAGGCCGTGGAGTTGACCTTGCGCCGAATCATTGACGAAGCCTTAGGGGGTGTCGCCTCTCAACTTCCGTCTCACGTGCTTCAGAAGATCGATGAGCGGCTCCAGGCTGCCGCAAAGAAGAATGCTGCGCTCGATCAAAACTACTACCAGACGCTGGCAGGCAGACTTGAATATGCCGATCTGCGCGAGGTCCAGGATTCAATCTTGAGCAAAGCGACCTGGCCGTTTTTTGAAACGCGCTTTGCCAACAAAGAGACATTGGCGAAACGGTTCGACCAACTCGCTGAGCTCCGTAATGGAATCCGCCACAGCCGGACCGTAGACGAGGTTACGCGTAAGGACGGCGAGGCCGCGTTGCTGTGGTTTCGACAGGTGCTTGGAAAATGATCGCCGACCTCAATCCGTATGCGGAGTACAAGGAGTCTGGCCTTCCCTGGCTCGGGAAGGTGCCTGTGCATTGGGAAGCGAAGCGCGCAAAATCAATTTTTCAGCGCGTTGATATTCGCTCAAAGACAGGTCAAGAGGAACTTTTGACTGTGTCATCGGCTCGTGGAATCGTGCCCCGCAAGACAGCAAACGTGACGATGTTCAAGGCGGAATCGTATCTCGGTTACAAATTGTGCTGGCCAGGTGATTTAGTCATCAATAGCCTTTGGGCGTGGGCAGGCGGGCTTGGCGTTTCAAAGCATCACGGCATCATTAGATCGGCCTATGGAGTCTACCGCATCCGAGAAGATGCGCCGATGCTTCCTGCATTCATTCACGAAGTTGCCCGTTCATCGTCGTTCAATTGGGAACTTAAGGTCAGGTCGAAGGGGGTCTGGATTTCCAGACTTCAGCTAACCGACATTTCCTTTCTTGATGCGCCGATGCACATCCCACCCGTAGTCGAGCAGGATGCGATTGTGCGGTTTCTGGATTGGGCGAATGGGCGGCTGGAGCGGGCGATTCGGGCGAAGCGGAAGGTGATTGCGCTGCTCAATGAGCAGAAGCAAGCCATCATTCACCGCGCCGTCACTCGCGGCCTCGATCCCTCCGTCCCCCTCAAACCCTCCGGTATCCCCTGGCTCGGCGACATTCCGCAGCATTGGGAGATGCCTCTCTTTGGTCGCTTACTTAGGGGAGTCGAACAGGGCTGGAGTCCAGTCGGAGCTGAGGGAGAAATTGCATTGGACCAATGGACCGTTCTGACTCTTTCTTCTGTGCGACGCGGCACATTTAATCCCTCAGAGATCAAGCCTGTGTCGCGAAAGGCCACGATTCCGTCCGGCATTGAGATCCACGATGGAGATATCCTTCTTACGAGATCTAATACGCGGGATCGAGTAGGCGATGTCTGCATTGTGCGCAATGCACGAGATAGGACGATCCTTTGCGATCTGATCTATCGTCTCCGAGTCAGAGACAGCGAAATTGTTCCTGAGTTTTTGGTATATCAACTTCTATCACGAGCAGGTCGCGCGCAAATTGAGCAAGATGCAAGAGGCTCAAGCGGGACAATGCCTAAGATTTCTCAACGCCATATTAAATCATGGCGTATTCTGCTTCCTCCAACGAATGAACAGATGGACATTGTCCACCGAATCGATGCAGATTGCGCTCCTATACTCACCGCCATTTCCCGCCTTGAACGCGAAATGGACCTTCTCCGCGAATACCGTACACGCCTCATCGCCGATGTCGTCACCGGCAAGCTCGATGTGCGCGAGGCCGCGGCGAAGTTGCCGGTTGAAGAACAGACCATCGAGCCAGAAGGACTCGTAGAAGACGACTGCGAGATGATTGAAGATGAGATCGCGGAGCCAGTGGGATGACGACGCCATCCACAGCGAAATACCTGGCGAGCCGGATCGATGAGCTATGCAAATCGCTGGAGAAGACGGCGGAGGTCGAAGCGTGAGCCAGCCGCCCGCCAACCCGAAGCTCTACCACATTGTCCATCTGGAGAAACTGACCTCGATTGTGGCGGATGGGGCATTGCTGTGCGATGCGGTGATTGCGCGGCGGGTAGGCGGGGGCACGACAATTGGCATGGGCCACATCAAGACGCGGAGGCTGACGCTTCCGTTGGAGAGCAGGCCGGGATTGCACGTAGGGGATTGCGTTCCATTCTACTTCTGCCCCCGGTCGGTGATGCTCTATTTGATCTATCGGGGCAACCACCCGGATTTGGCGTACCAGGGCGGGCAAGACGCTGTTGTTCATCTGGAATTTGATCTGCACCGGGTTGTAGAATGGGCGCAAGCCGAAGGTTTGCGCTGGGCGTTCACGCTGTCGAACGCGGGCGGACGCTATTTTGAAGACCGGAACGATCTGCGCAGCCTGGATGAGGTGAACTGGCAGGCCGTAGATGCCACACAATGGGCTGGCGCACTGATGGACGGCAAGCAGGCCGAGTTCCTTGTTGAACGCGCGGTTCCCTGGGAGTTGGTTGACCGTATTGGTGTGATGACGAACGGAATGGGGCCAAGGACAGGCGCGGCCATCGCTCAGGCCGCTCACCAGCCGATCATCGAAGTCAGGCGGGATTGGTACTACCAAGCCGCCGGAGGCAAAGGCCATGATGGAATTTACAACGGGGAACATTCTGGACTCGAATGCGGAAGCACTGGTGAACACGGTGAACTGCGTTGGCGTGATGGGACGCGGCATCGCACTGCAATTCAAGGAGAAGTTCCCGGCTAACTTCAAAGCCTATGAGGCGGCCTGCGAGCGCGGGGAGTTGCAGCCGGGACGGATGTTTGTTTTTCCGACAGCTTGGGTGACCGGCCCTAAATTCATCATCAACTTCCCGACCAAGAGACACTGGCGCGGCAAGAGCCGAATCGAGGATATCGAAGCCGGCTTGGCGGCATTGCGACACGAGATTCAAGCGCATGGAATTCGTTCTATTGCGATTCCGCCGCTCGGCGCGGGCCTGGGAGGGCTGGACTGGAAACAGGTGCGCCCGCGCATTGAGCAGGCATTGAAGACCCTCGACGATGTGGAGGTTTTGGTCTACGAACCGAACCCGTTGGTGGCCAGTCAGGTGGCCTCGACCGCGCAACCGCCCAAAATGACGACTGGTCGAGCCGCGCTGGTGGGCCTGATACGCCGCTATCTGGATGGCTTGCTCGACCCAGCCGTAAGCCTGTTGGAAGTCCACAAACTGATGTATTTCATGCAGGAGGCCGGTGAACCCCTGCGCTTGAAATTTGTCCAGGCGCTCTACGGACCGTATGCGGAGAATCTGCGCCATGTTTTGATAGCTGTCGAAGGATATTATCTGAGCGGTTATGCGGACGGAGGTGATTCGCCCGAGAAGGAGCTGCAATTGGTTCCGGGCGCGGTGGAAGATGCCGAACGGGTGATTCTAGAGAATTCCGGCACCAGCGAACGGATACGCCGGGTTGCAGACTTGGTGGATGGCTTTGAGACTCCCTTCGGGATGGAACTGCTGGCCACGGTGCATTGGGTGGCCAAAGCGAACCCGCCACGCGGTGCCCAGGAGATTATCAGCAGAACGTATGCGTGGAATGAGCGCAAAAAGCAGTTCACGGAACGACAGATAAGGCTCGCGCTTCAGGTATTGCAAGAAAAGAAATGGCTGAGTCCGCCTCTCGTCCAGTAGGCATTGCCGCAAGATCTATGCTCAGGGCACAATGCAGTCGGAAACAAGCACTTCTGCGGACATTCAACGAGGGTTCGCCTGGATTCGATGCGTACTCGATGTGCTTGCCCGATTCGGGGCGCTACGTTTCGCAGGATGTTGATTCCAGGCCGAATTCTTGGCGCGTTTTAGTTGATGGGTAGTTGACAGGGAGAACGAATGCCGACGAACACCTCCGAAGCTGGCTTGGAAACGCTCATCGTGCGCCACATGACGGGCGTCGACGGTTTGGCGATCGCCCCCGGTACCGCGGCCGAGAGGCCAGAGGCTTCTGGAACGGGCTACTTTGCCGGAAGCGCGAAGGACTATGACCGCGCAGTGGCGATCGATGTGCCGCAGCTCATCGCTTTTCTCAGTGCCACCCAGCCTGAAGCCTTCCGCAGGTTGAGCATGACCGAAGACCCGAAGGACTTCCAGCGGGTGAAGTTCCTGACGCGTATCTCCAGCGAAGTGGGCAAGCGCGGCGTGATTGATGTGCTGCGCAAGGGAGTGGACGACGGGCCGCTGCACTTTGACCTGTTCTACGGGACGCCCTCTCCTGGCAATGCGAAGGCCGAGTCGCTGCACGCGAAGAACCGCTTCTCTATCACGCGCCAGTTGGCCTACAGTATGGATGAGACGCGGCGCGCGCTCGACCTCTGCCTGTTCATCAATGGCCTGCCCATCGCTACCTTTGAGTTGAAAAACAGCCTGACGAAGCAGACGATCGAAGACGCCATTGAGCAGTACCGCCGTGACCGCGATCCGCGCGAACGGCTCTTCGAGTTTGGCCGCTGCGTTGTCCACTTTGCTGTGGACGACAGTGAAGTGCGCATGTGCCCGGAGCTGAAGGGCAAGGCTTCGTGGTTTCTGCCCTTCAATAAGGGCTATAACGATGGCGCGGGAAATCCACCGAATCCCAACGGACTGAAGACGGACTATCTCTGGAAAGAGGTTCTGACTCCGGCTGGATTGACGAATATTCTCGAGAACTACGCTCAGATTGTCGAAGAGAAAGCCCCGAAGACTGGAAGAAAGCGGCGCAAGCAAGTTTGGCCGCGCTATCACCAGCTAGACCTGGTGCGCAAAGCGTTGGCCGATGTGCGAGCGAATGGAGAGGGCAAGCGCTACTTGCTGCAGCATTCTGCGGGGAGCGGAAAATCAAACTCCATTGCATGGCTTTCTCATCAACTGATTGGGCTCAAGCGCAATGACAAAGAAGTCTTCGATTCGGTCATCGTCGTCACGGATCGGCGTATCCTGGATGACCAAATCCAAAAGACAATCAAGCAGTTTATGCAGGTGGGCGCAACGGTAGGCCATGCGGAACACTCCGGCGACCTGCGGAAGTTCATCGAGCAAGGCAGGAAGATCATCGTTTCTACGGTGCAGAAGTTTCCGTTCATCCTGGACGAGATCGCCACGGAAGCGGACAAGGCGTTTGCCATTGTCATCGATGAGGCCCATTCGAGCCAGGGCGGTAAGACCTCTGCCGCCATGAGCGAGGCGCTCACCTCGAAGGCAAAGGATGATGGGGCCGACCCGGAGGATGCGGTGAACGATGCGCTCGAAAAGCGCATGGCAGCGCGCAAGATGTTGAAGAACGCCAGCTATTTTGCGTTCACGGCAACCCCCAAGCCGAAGACGCTGGAGATGTTCGGTATCCCGCTGCCAGCGGATGCGGAGGGCAAGGTGAAGCATCGCCCCTTCCACTCCTACACGATGAAGCAGGCCATCGAAGAGCGCTTCATCCTCGATGTGCTCAAGGCCTACACGCCAGTCAACAGCTACTACAAGCTCATCAAGAAGACGGACGACGACCCGGAGTTCGACACAAAGAGAGCGAAGAAGAAGCTGCGTCGCTACGTGGAAAGCCATGACCACGCGATCCGTCTGAAGGCAGAGATCATGGTGGATCACTTCCATGAGCAAGTGATGACGGCTGGGAAGATCGGCGGGCAGGCGCGTGCGATGGTCGTGACCAGCGGCATCGAGCGAGCCATCCAATACTTCCACGCCTTCAAGGACTACCTGATTGAGCGGAAGAGCCCCTACCAGGCCATCGTAGCCTTCTCTGGCGAGCACGAGTACGGAGGCGCGAAGGTAAGCGAGTCATCCCTAAACGGGTTTCCCAGCGGTGACATTGCGGAGAAGATCAAGAGCGATCCACACCGTTTTCTAATCTGCGCCGATAAATTTCAAACCGGCTACGATGAGCCCCTGCTCCACACCATGTATGTAGATAAAGCACTTTCCGGCATCAAGGCCGTTCAGACGCTCTCGCGGTTGAATCGCGCTCATCCGCAAAAGTACGACTGCTTTGTTCTGGACTTCCAGAATAACAGCGAAGCGATCACCTATGCCTTTCAGGACTACTACCGCACGACACTTCTTGCGGAAGAGACCGACCCGAACAAGCTGCATGACCTGAAAGCGTCGCTCGACGGTGCCCAGGTTTACTCGTCCGCACAGATACAGCAGGTCGTGGAACTTTTTCTGAGCGGAGCGGAACGGGACAAGCTCGATCCGATCCTCGACGCGTGCGTTGCGGTCTATGTGGGCACTCTGGATGAAGACGCACAAGTCGACTTCAAGGGGAAAGCCAAAGCCTATTGTCGTACCTACAGCTTTCTTTCTTCAGTGATCCCCTATACCAACGCGGAGTGGGAAAAGCTTTCCATCTTCCTCAACCTACTGACGCCAAAGTTGCCAGCGCCCAAAGAAGAGGATCTCTCTCAGGGGATTCTTGAAGCTATTGACATGGACAGCTATCGGGTCGAGAAGAAGTCCGCGATGGATATTGCATTAGCGGACACTGATGCGGAAATTGAGCCAGCTCCGGCTGACGGTGGTGGCCACAAGGGCGAACCGGAATTAGACCGCCTAAGCAACATTCTGAAAACATTCAATGAGCAATTCGGCACACTATTCACCGACTCGGACCGAGTCGCAAAGCGCATCCGAGATGACATCGCGCCCAAGGTCGCAGCCGATGCGGCATACCAAAGTGCCAAGGAAAACACTCCGCACACAGCACGGATGGCCCATGATGAAGCCCTTGGCAAGGTCATGCAGCATCTTTTGAAAGACGACACCCAGGTATACAAGCAGTTTGTCGAGAACGAGTCCTTTCGGCGATTTATAGGCGATATGGTGTACCAGCTGACGAGTAGCGAGGGCGGGCTCACTACATCAGGTGAAGCAGGTAGTTCTTACTGATCCGGCATGAAACGAATGCGTTATTACAGCGTCTAACATGGCAAGAGTTCATGCGACGGAAGGAAGTTGCCTGAGGCTGTGCTGAATGAGCGGCGCCGACGGGCGGTCAAGATGGTTCTTGGTGGCGCGACGATT
>JAJZAL010000243.1 GCA_021799405.1 Acidobacteriota bacterium | reverse complement strand
AAGAAGGGAAGCTGGGAAATCATGGGGACTCAAAATGTGTTTGGCGGCGGTGGCCGCCGCTGCTATTTTCACTCAATCCGCCGGGGAAGGGGGACCTGCTCTATCTTGTAGGGGGATGGGCCTTTTTGTTAAAAAAACCAAATGTGTTGCGTCCTATGCAAGGCGACCGCGAAAAAGCCTTCCGGCAACGATCATGCTGACGATGCCGATAGCCGCCAGGGGCCAGTATTGGGGCCACAAAAGGGAGGCGCCGGCCCCCTCGAGAAAACTGGCGCGCAAAATGACCAGAAAGTACCGTAACGGATCTATAAGGGTAATGTACTGGACAAGCCTGGGCATATTGGCGATCGGTGTGGCAAAGCCTGACAGAACGATCGCGGGCACCATGAAGAGAAACGTGCCCAGGAGCCCTTGCTGCTGGGTGAGGGCCAGAGAAGAGATCATGAGTCCGATACCCACAGCGGACAGCAGGAAGCAGAACAAGCCCAGGTATAATGCCGGAAAGCTTCCGGTAAAAGGAACATGGAACCACAATATGGCAACTGCAATGATGAGCGTCGCTTCCAGCGCGCCAACGACAAAACCGGGCAACGCCTTTCCCGCAAGAATCTCCGCTGGATTCATCGGGGTGACAAGGAGCTGATCGAAGGTGCCCATTTCGCGCTCCCGCGCGACGGAGAGCCCGGTAGACAGCATGCTCACCAGAAGGGTAAGGATGCCCGCAATGCCGGGGACGATGAACCACCGAGAATCCAGGTTCGGATTGAACCATGCCCGGTCCAGCACTATCGTGCTTGCCGGGAGGCGCGAATTGCGCGGGAGATGCTCCCCGTTAAAGGCTGTCACGATCGATTGTGCATAACCCATCACGAGGGCCGCGGTATTTGAATCCCTTCCGTCCAGGATGAACTGCACGTGCGCGGTCCTTCCACGCTCCAGATCCGAGGTGAATTCAGGTCCTATACTAAGGGCCATCAACGCGGCTTGACTGTCAACCGCCTGCTGCAGGGCCTTCTGGTCCTGCACGGTTCCAATCATCTCAAAGCTGGGAGAGCCCGCAAAGCGGGCAATGAAATCCCTGGATAATCGCCCCGCGTCCTGGTTGTACACAACAAACGGCACGTGCTTCAGATCGTAAGTTGCGCCATAGCCGAACACCAGCAGTTGAATAATCGGCGGCCCGATCAGGACCGCCCGGCTTGCGGGATTGCGTAAAAGAGATAGAAACTCCTTGATCGCCAGCGCTACGATACGTCTGAAGGAAAGTTGCATCAATCCAACCTCTTGCGAAAACGAATAATTGCAAGACCAAGAAACAACAGGCACAGGATTCCCAGACCAAGACAGTTGCTCATGATGATCGTCCGGATATCCCCAGCCAGAAACACAGTTTGCAGAATTCCGACAAAATAGCGCGCGGCAATCACGTGGGTCAGCAGTTGAACGACTCTCGGCATCGAATGGATATCGAAGAGAAACCCGGACAGGATGAACGCGGGCAGAAAGGTCGCAACAATCGCCACCATTCCGGCCACAAATTGGCTTCGCGCAAGGATCGAAATCAGCAGTCCCATCCCCAGGGCCGTGAGCAAAAACAACGAGGAACACGCAATCAGAACGGCAATCGAACCGCGCAGCGGCACACGAAACAGAAAAACGGCCATGATCGTGGAAAACAGCATCCCGCCCATTCCGAGCACGAAATAGGGTATCAGCTTGCCCAGAAGAAGCTCCATCTTGCCCGCCGGTGTCACCATGATCCCTTCCATGGTGCCCCGCTCCCACTCTCTTGCCACAACAAGCGCAGTAAGGAGTGCGCCGATCAGCGTCATAATGATGGCGATCAAACCGGGAACCAGATAATCGCGGCTGCGCATGGCGGGATTGAACCACACACGCGCTTCTGCTGCCACTGGAGCGGATAGACGCATGCCTTGGATGACGGCCCTCTGCTGCAGCCAGGCAAGCCAGGCCCCGTTCAAGTAGTTTTCGATGATGCGCGCCTGGTTGGCATCGACTCCGTTAACGATGACATGAATCGGGGCGTGCGAAGAACTGAGAGCCAGACGCGTGAAATCGCTCCGCAGCCACACGATGGCGGCGGCATGCCCATCCATCACCGCCTGCTCCGCCCTCGCTTCACTGGGATAGCTTGTCGGATGGAACCACGGTGAGCACTGCAATTCCCCCACGAAGGAGGCCGTAAGCGTAGTCGGATGATCCACGACCACAGCGATGGGTATGTCGCGGGCGTCCAGAGAAACTCCATACCCGAAAATGAAAAGGAGCGCCAGCGGCAGGATGAAGGCGATGGCGATGCTTGAAGGATCCCGCACGATCTCATACGCCTCTTTTCGGATAAGTCCCATCAGGCGCATCATAATCATGACGCCCTCCTGCTGGTGCGTTCATGTTCTTCGATGATCGATATGAAAGCATCTTCCATGCCGGGCGCAGGTTCGTCGGGCCGGCGGACTGCGGCTTTGATTTCGGAGGGAGTTCCCTGTGCGAGCACTTCTCCAAGGGACATCAACACCAGACGGTCGCAGTATTCCGCTTCCTCCAGGAAGTGAGTTGTCACGAGGCAGGTTGTTCCTTCCCGCGCCAAAGCGTTAAGGCGCGTCCAGAACTCGCGCCGCGCCAGCGGGTCCACGCCGGAGGTCGGCTCATCCAGGAAAACGATGTCGGGCTCGTGCATCAAAGCGCACGCCAGGGCGAGGCGCTGCTTGTACCCCAGCGGCAGGTCGCCCGCATTTGTCGCTACATAGGCAGTAAGCTCGAATTCTTCAAGCGCCCGGGCGATCCGGCTTTTCTTTTTCTGGTTTTGGAGTCCGTAGGCCGAGGCAAAAAACTCCATGTTTTGTTTCACGCTAAGGGCCGTGTAGAGCGAAAACCGCTGGGATACATAGCCGATGCGAGCCCGCGTTGCGGCCGGCGCTTTGCGAAGATCGAGCCCGGCGACCCGGAGTGTTCCGGAGGAGGACGGCAGCAGCCCGCACAACATGCGAAATGTCGTAGATTTGCCTGCGCCGTTGGCGCCCAAAAGTCCGAAGATCTCGCCCTTGCGCACCGAAAAGCTGACGCCCTTAACCGCCGGGAAATCGCCGAAGTAACGATAGAGATCGTGGACCTCTATGACCACCGTGCCGTCGCTTGCCCCGGTTTCACGCGGCGCCGCAATCACATGACGCCGCACCCTGCCGTAAAGAAGACTCACAAAAGCGTCCTCCAGCCGTGGGGGCGACGGCTTGAGCGTTCCGTGGCTGCCAAGATCGGCGGGCACTGCGGGTGGGCCTGGTTGTTCCATCACGATGCGCAACCCATTTGCCTGGATGACCGTGTCAATGACGCCGGGCAAGCCGGCCATTCTGGACTGTAAGGTTCGCGGCGCCGCAGAAATGTTTTCCGGCAGCTCAAAGAGAAACGACCGTCCCTCCAGTGGCGCTGAGATCTCCGCTGGGCGCCCCCGGGCGAGAATTTCTCCCTCATGCAGAATAATGACGCGATCGCAGCGCTCCGCTTCGTCCATATAGGCGGTGCTGAGCAGGATCGTTATGCCGTGAGTAACCACCTGCTCTCGGATGATGCCCCAGATCTCCCGGCGAGAAATCGGGTCCACACCCACGCTCGCTTCGTCGAGCAGCAGCAACTCCGGCGGGTGAACCAGCGTGCAAGCCAATCCGAGCTTCTGTTTCATGCCGCCCGACAGTTGTCCTGCCAGACGTTTCCGGAACGGTCCCAGGGCCGTCATGGTTAGAAGGTCCGCAAAGCGGCCATCCCGCGCGTTCCGGGCTATCCCGTGCAGGTCGGCGAATAATGTCAGGTTTTCCTGAACGCTCAGATCCTCGTACAGCCCGAAGTGCTGCGGCATGTAGCCGATACGGCGTTGTAACGCCAGGGCTTCTTTAGGCAGTCTGTGGCCCAGCACGCTGACTTCCCCCGTATCCGGTGTAAGGATGCCTGCCAGGGTGCGCAGCATTGTGGTCTTTCCCGCGCCATCCGGACCGATGAGCGCTGTCATGGTGCCGGCGGGAAGCCGCAGGGATATGCCTTTTAGCGCATTCCTGCGCGTAGCTCCGCTACCGAAAGACTTGGCCAGGTTCGTGACAGCGACGGCATCCATGTCAGTGCGTTTCGCAGGGGTTTATGGGCACAGCGTGCGCAGGATTGCCCACCAGTGGAATATCTACCGTTGCAGGCATTCCCAGCCGCAGGCGGTGATCGGGATTGCAGGCATAGACACGGACGCGATAGACAAGCTGCGAGCGCAGTTGGGTGGTTTCTACGCTTTTGGGCGTAAACTCCGCCACCGGCGAAATGAATCCAATCCAGCCTCGGAAGCGCTTCCCCGGGAAGCTGTCGGTGGAAATCCATGCGGTCATGCCGAGAGCCACTTTGCCCAGCTCCGGTTCCGGCAGATATGCCCGAACCCAGACGGGATTGTCCAGAGCGAGTGTAAATACCGGAGTCTGCGGGCTTGCCATGTCGCCAGGTTCCAGGAGCCGGTCTTGAATGACGCCGTCCGCGGGCGCGTAGAGCTGCGTATCCGCAAGGTTCTTTTGCGCCGTCGCGAGCACAGCCATTTCTGATTGCAGTTTGGCCTTGGCCGCAGCAATATCTTCCTTGCGCGGTCCGACGACGGCGAGCTTCAGGGCCTGGTACCTGGCTGCTGCAATTTTCTCTTTGGCCTCCAGGTCGGCCCGAGCGACCAGCAAGCCGCGACGGGCGTCGTCCCTGACCTGCAGCGAGACGTACTGCTTCTCCGCCAGGGCCTGCTGACGGCCATACAGCGCCTCGGAATTTTCCACATTGGCTTGCGCCGCCCTGACATCTGCTTCCGCTGCAGCAAGATCGGCCCGCGCCCGGGCGATCTCTTCGGGACGGCTGCCCGCCAACAGGCGGGCGACAATCTGTCTTTGTTCGGCCACATCAGCCCGGCAGCGCGCCACCGCATCGCGAAAGCGCTGTGTGGCTAACTGGCCGACCAGTTGCCCGGCGCGCACAGCAGCACCCTCATCTACCAGCAGCTTATCGATACGTTCGCTGTCGTTGAATGCGAGCTGCACTTGGCGAATATCGACGTTGCCATAAAGCGTGATACTTGATCGGGGAGCACGACCGCCCCAAAAATGGCGGGCGACAAACGTGCCGACCAAAGCCAATGCGATCAGGACTACTGCGATTATGCGGATCTTTTTCTTCGCTGCCATCTATGGGTCTCCGTTTCTCGTCCGGGCCGTGAAAGCGCTAGTGCAGCAGGGTGTTGAGGGACTCTATATCCTGTGATGTGAGAACGCCCGCCGCGGCCTTGAGCTGAATGCGTGCGACCAGGTGCGAATAGAGAGCCAGATAGTAATTGCGCCGAGCCCCTGCATAGTTGGTGGTTGCGGTAAGGAGGTCGACGAGAGAACGGGTGCCGATCTCATAGCCCTTCCGAGTCCCTTCCATGGAAAGCCGTGCCGAGGCGACGGAGGCTTGCGTGGCATCGAATCGCGCAACGCTGTCCTGCAGGGTCAGAAAGGCCGCCTGCGTATCTAGCCTGATCTGGTCCTTAAGGGCGAGAACCTTGGCCCCGCTCGCATGCGACAGGGCTTCGGCCTGGCGAACCCTCGCCCTGATGGCCCCGCCCTCGAAAAAAGGTATCGAAACGCTCACCACCGCGCCGGCCTGGTTCATCGTCAGGGGGGGAATCAGCGTGCCGGCCGCGTGCTCGACGAATCCGTTGAGGGTCAAGGTCGGCCAACGGGCTCGCTTCTCATATTCTACCTGCTCTTTTGATGTCTCCAGGGATGCCCTCGCCTGCTGCAGCAGAGGCTGGTTCTTCAATGCGCTTTCGATCCATGGGGTTAGCGAGTCGGGCTGAGGGCCAATCACGTGTAGCACTTTGACGTCCTGCAGCGCGCCGGGCCGATGATGCGTCAGCTGCTCCAGTTGGGCCTTCGAGATGGCTACCCTGTTTTTTGCCACAACCAGATCGGTCTTTGCGGCATCAAGCTGCGCTTGCGCCTCCTGGACGGAGATGATGTCTCCTTTGCCGACCCGCAGGCTTGTCTTTGTCTGGTCGGCAATGGCTTGCAGCAGTTTTACCTGCTGCCGCGCGACACGTTCGTCTGCCTGTGTCTGCAGCACTTCGAAGTATGCCTGCGTAACGTCGAACATGAGGGACTGTTCCGTTGAAGCCAGGGCCGCTTCGCCGGCGCGGATGCGGCTGTCGGCCTGTTTGAGGGACTCCCATGCCTGGCCGTCGAAAATAGACTGCGTCAGAGTGGCGCTCAAGACGTCGGAATGATACCCGGTGGAAATCGGGATGGGGCCCAATCCCGTAACACGGGCGCTATTCATTCCTCCGCTGGCAAACCCGCCAAGGTGAGGGAGCAGAGCGGCGCGCGCCAGCGGGCGGCCTTCGAGTTCTGCGTCCAACTGCGCTCGTGCCCGGACAATCGCAGGAGATGTGGCCATGGCCTGCCGATAGGCCGTCTGCAAATCATACGCACGGGCAGCGGTGGCAGTGAACACCAGGACAACCACGATGGTCAGCTTCAGGCACAGCGAACTCAAGGCCGGCGAGCCGTGTAATTGCATAAAGAATTACCCCTCCCGAAATGGAATCTCGAGTCCCGGATGGAGCAAGGGAGCGTCAATGGGATTCGAGGATGACTATATAGGGATATGGCAATATATTGTCAAGATAGATTTTGGGAGGTGGCGAAAATCGAAGATCACATTTAGATCCGAAAATATACTGGCATTGCGCCGGTCTTAAAACCCCGGGCCGCTCCCTCACGTACAATGCACGAGACGATGGGCGGAAAAGAGGTCCGGTGGAGGGCCGGAGCAAATGCAAGCCCCATTCCGGGGATAGGCGAGGTTCATGCCGGCTCACTCAAGGAAACCTCGACTTTTTTTGTGCCGCAATCTCAGGTTGATGGTATTCTAAGATAAGTTTTACGATGAAAGAATCATTAGATTCCATGAGCAGGAAGGACGGATGATGGACCATGACAAAGTCAGAATTTTGATGGCGAAATTGGGCGAAGGTTATGAGCCCGCCATCTTTAAGTTGGGTGCAGCATTCAGTGAGGCCGGTTTTGAGGTAATCTATACGACGATACAGGACCCTCAGGCAATTGTAACCGCAGCCCTTCAGGAATCAGCCGATCACATAGGCATTACGACTCTGCCTGGAGCAAAAATTACAGACTTCGCCAAAATCTTTGAGTTGCTCGCAAAAGAAAACCTGTCACAAATCAAAGTTACGGCCGGAGGTTTTCTGGAGGATGAAGATATCCAACGGATCAAAGAAATGGGAGTGGTCGAATTCTTCCCTAAGGGCACCACGTATGCTGAACTCATAGCATGGAGCAAACTGCATATCAAACGTACGTGCTGATCGCTGCATGACATTTATCACAACATACCCACGAATGGATGGATCACAAAATAGATGCCCAAAATACCTATGGCGATGCCGGCGCATTTCCTGAACCAATGGCTTCCTTCGTGAAACGAACTGCTTTCGAGGAGTTTCCTGACCTTGGCGGTCGAGCTGCCTGCGACGGCAATGGGTATGCACTGACCGATACCGAAAAGCACGATGTACATGATCCCGGTCAGGACCTTTTGCTGCATCGTGATAATGGCGAGTATGGGAGCAATGAAACCGAAGGTGCAGGAACCCGACAGGATGCCGTAGGCCAGTCCCAGGACAAGCGCCCCCAACATTCCTTTGATTTTGATCCTGCCCATGAGGCTTCCGGACATGGAGCACTTCGATACTCCCCATATATCCAGGGCGACCCAGATAAGAATC
>JAJZAL010000030.1 GCA_021799405.1 Acidobacteriota bacterium | reverse complement strand
CATACCTCGTTAGACGCTCTTCATCCCCGATCGCACCTCACAACAATCAGACTTTAACCACGGACTGATAGGCAATGGCATCATGTAGTTCACGCCAGCTCCCTAATCGCGGATCAGTGTCCAAACAAGGATCACCTCCATCTTGCCCTCCGAGGTTCCACCCCACCAGTTGGATGGCGCCCACACCATTTGCTGCACATTCATCAATGTATTTCGGGAGATCTTTATAGAGAATGCTGTAGTCTTGCTCCGGTGTATCTATTTGCAACTGTTGCCATGAGTTCACATCTCTAACCCAAGCCGCAATCTGTGGCTTATGAAACCAAGTGATGCGCCAGTCCTTATAGAAATCGATACCTTGGTGCCAGTCCCCTGCATATGCCTTGAACACCACAGGGGCGAGCGTCCGCACCGATCGCGGCTGAGCATAGAGAAAGTGACAAGTGCGAAATTCCAGATGAACCGGAATTCCGCCAATTTCGTCTTCCTTGGGAACCTTATTCGTTATCGAATTCGACAGACCGGGATGCTGTTCAAATGTAAACTCAAGCAAATATGGCTGAGTAGGATCATGCATCCCGACATATAGACCCTGTTGGGGAGCCTGGATCAAACAAAATAGACTCTGTTTGGACTCAACAGTCTTGGTCGGAAAATCTACTCCCCAATAACCTTTTTCATTCTTGAATTCCGGATAAATTTCATCTCCGACCAGGTTTCCATACCACATGTGCTCGCTTTTCATAGGAGCGTTGCGCGCAGGCGAACTCAGGTCGCCAAAGTACGGATAGTCAATAGTCTCTACCGTGAGGGTTGAGTTATTGATCAGCGCTCCCTCAAATGTCAGAATGCCCTTATCGAGTTTCACACGGCTCGAAAAGCTTATCGGCAACTCGCCCCCATGCTCGCTCAAAAGGCCTGCCCACTCAATGTAAATCTCTTTGTCAGAGATCCTTTTGACTCCTGCTGCACGCTGCTTCTGCCCAAGAACAAAGTTGTCCCGGCGATGAGGCAGAGGCACGAGAAGGCGAAACGAAATCCCTAATTCTGGCCGTCGCTGGATAGTCCATTTAGTCAACTTGCTGTGAAGCTGCAGCAATGCCCCGGAGTGAGCATCGAACGCAACCATGACATCGGCATCTTCCAGAAGAATGTGGTCCTGCGAAAGCGGAGATGGCGCAGCAGAGCTCTCAGCGACATTCGGAGGCGGAGACAAATGCGCCGCATCGACACCTTGGCCCTTCTGTGAAAATGTACCTATTGCGGCTACGCCAGCTAACTTATTGAATGTTCTCCGGTCCATCAGCTCCTCCTTTCGCCTATTAGGCTCGATTTCGGGACCCTCTGCTCAAGACGCTTTCGTTGCCCATCCTCGACATTTCGCTGTGACCTACAAAGCCGTCGTGACCTTTTTCGATTTAAAGTTGGCATCAGTATGCGTGCTTTGCTCACAGCGAGTCTGCTCCAGCATTAACGGTTCCGTCTCCGTTTGTGCCTTGCCTTTCTGGCAACAGGATGTCAGATTGATTTCGTTCCACACGTGGACCGTAGATATCGACTCTGACTGTATGACCCGCCACCTGGTATCTAAAATGCCATCGTGGACAAAGTACCCGCAGGGGCGCGCGGCCGCCAAGCAGAAGGGCTCACGCGATCAAATCAAGTGGTATGCGGCAAGTCAGGAACATTTCCTTCTCTCCCCGCCTTCAGCCGGAGAATATTTTGACCCCATCGGGGAGTTTTCGTTCTCGCTTTGATGACGATAGGTTTTCCATCCCGACTACGCCATTAATAGAACCTGATTCCCTTGCCAGAGAAATCTTGCCAGCCATCCCAGTTGTCCATGTTAGCCTGCTGCCAGTTAGACCACACTTCATGGTTAGATCCCACGGCAAACAACTGAATCCTGCCATCGGCTGTATTTCCGACAACCAGGTGCGGGTTTACATTTGCCTCTCCTAAATTTGTCCAATCTCCCCAACGGCCATCTGGCATTTGCTGTTCAATTGTCCACACACTTCCCCATCGGGTAGACTGACCGGAATCACTCCATCCACCCCAGGGACCGGCCGCGGCGACTCCAAAGATTTCCAGCCTGCCATCTGCATCCTGCCCCACTGCGAAACCCGGCGCTACTTTGATTCCTCCCAGGTCCTGCCAGTGACCCCATTCCCCACCAGGCGCATCCTGCGATATGAACCAGATATGAGAGTCGGCCCCAATTCCCAACACCTCCAGCCGCCCATCTAGATTCCGTCCAACTGCGAGTTGTGAATCGAATCGCTCTCCTGCACCAAGATCTGGGTTGCCTCCGCCTTCGAACCCTGCGCTGGTTATGTTTGTGCGGTTGTCAGGATTTCCCGTCAGCGGCATCCAGCCACTCCACAAGTTGCTATCTGTCTGACAGTTCTCCCATACAGTCCCGCGAGAATCGACGCCAAAAACATCCAACAGACCGTTGAGATTTCGCCCGATCACATAGCCCGGACGTATGTTCTCTCCAGTTAAGTCCGTCCACTCCGACCAGCCCACGCCAGGCGCGCTTTCCGCTGCATACCATATGTCGCCGTTTAGCCCAATGCCAAATACGGTTACACTGCCGTCCGCATTATTTGCCGCCTCTAGATCCGACATTCCATCACTACTGCTACCCATATCCGTCCAATTAGACCAGGAACCCCCGGGGCTATTTTGCCGGCTGAAGTAGACGTCCCCTCCCGTGCCAGGTATGAATATCTGCAGCGTGTTATTCAGATTCTTCACCACAGCCGGACGACCTGTAGCCTGAATCCCCCCCGGCAGATCCGCCCATCCAGTCCAATGACTCTCAGAGCTATCCGGGATATCCGCGGCAACCTGCGTATCTTGCCATATATCGCCGTTCCCACCGATGCCGAACACTTCTAAAGTACCGTTTTGGTTTATCTGAACAGGTCCCTCGTAGGAGCTTGCCGCACGAATTCTTACAACTTCTGCTGTCGTGGCGGGTACAGTCGAAGTGCAACTCCCGGTTGTATCAGGTTTCATCGGGGTCCATTTGCCTAACCACCGGGCATTATTGGCAATCCTCGCGCCTCCCAGCGTGCCTGTCATCAATGCGGCATTTCCCGGGTCCCCATCCGTGAGCAGCATGGATGCGCAACTTGCCGCTGTAAACCCCTTGGGATGGATTGTTACGATGGCATCGGCTGAATCATGCGTTGAGTTGTGCGTCTTGTTAATTAACGTAACATACAGGTCTTGGCCCTCACCTACCGCATACGCCGTCAGGTTAATATTATCCGGGTTCACAATTGCGACTGGCTCCACATAGCCATGGCCTCCCAAATCAAATGCCTTAATCCCATACGCCTTGGGGGCTGCCTGAAAATTGCCACAGATAGCAACACATGGATAAGGATTCGGAACAATCGTGTCCGTATAAATCCATTGTTTATTGTGAAAATTAACTCCGCTCGCGCGATGCTCCGCCCACCAATGCATATAGTCGAGAGCCCAGAGCGCAGATGCATAGCCGTTGCTCGCACCCGGAATTCCCGTGAGATAGTCATTGGATTCAGTAAGACGGTAAGGCACGTGCGCAGCAAGCACCGGCTCAAGATTATTCGCATATAGCCAACGGTATGGGGTATAGGTTGATGATCCTTCAGGGCCCGATGAAATCTCAGTATCGGTTACCCAATTCCGCGAAAGCATATTGTCGATCGCCTGCGTGGCTGTGGTCTTCCCGGGGCTTCCTCCCACATAAAAATGCTGCGTCGCCTCCGCCAGCAGTGGTCTCCCAATGCCGTTTGTTGCGTTCGCTTCATCTTCGGCGAACTGCTGCGTCCATGACACGCCCGATGCTGAGGTCGGCGTATACGTGAGCGTGTTATAAGCGCCCGTATCGGGCGCAGAGAATCTCGCCGATGGGACAACATCCAGGATCGCATAGGCATACTTCTGCCAATCCGCAAGATATGATGGATATGCAGTTCCTGCTGTTGTATTTCGAATTGTCTCTGTCTCGTAAATTGCGGGGTCCTCTAGACGTATACTCGAGGGCGGGCCCACACAACCGGTTGGGTAGCTGCAGGTGCACTCTGAATTTGTGCAGTACGTATGATACGAGTGGAAATCCGGTTCATTGCCAAGGGCAAAATTGTCAACCTGACCAGAATATCTCCGCCAGATATAATTGGCGACATTCGCATCCATCGTCTTCAGATCAGGATAAGCATTTCTTGTATTCAACAAACGAAATGTGTAAATCACTTTTACACCCGCCACTTGAGCGAAGTTGAATAGGTTGTCTATGCCGGAATAACCGTCAGGGCCGTAGCCAACCGGCACCTCATCATCCACTGAACCCCCTCCAACGCGAAGGTTGTGAATACCAAGGTTTTGAAATAGTGTCACCAGTTGAACGTCCAGTGGACTAAAGAGGTATCCGTTGACCCCGGCATTGTTGAAGTTCAGCGTCCCCCTCTCAAAGCTCAGCCCGCTGAAATTTTGCGGAATCGCGTATCCCTTCACTGCGCTCACGGGTGTCGCCGTAATGGTCACCACTACTGGAGCGCTCGGCGTCGACTGTGCCCACGCATTCCCTATGCAAAGGCAGCCTATGAACACCACGACCGGAGCTAATTTACCCATTCCATCCTCCTTTTGAGCAGCTTTGCACAGCGCCATCGCGCGAGGGTTCTCTGTGCGGCCAGGTCTCCGTTCCGAATCTCCATTTGGTGTGTTAGCGGCGTTCGCCGTGGATACGTCTCCGTTCCGGGAGCGGAGCAGGCGCGACAATGTACTCTCTCGCCAGCTCCGCCGCCTCCCATCGCTCATTTCACACTTAGAAGAAGAGTTTCAATGCAACTTGGCCTAAGCGTGGGTTATTTCGTGTCGAGGTAATTGTGCTGAAATCAGTCAGGTCTTCAAAATTGAGGTGTCCCGGATTGTTGAACTGCGCATGATTCAACGTATTAAACGTCTCAAAGCGAAACTGGAGCGACGTTGTGCGGTTGATCGGGAAATTCTTAAACAATGACATATCAAGATTGTAGAAACTGGGCCCGCGCACTTGATTTGCCGCCCCTCCCAGTGGCGCATAGTCGTTTTGACCGATGGCCGTTGCTGTAGGCGGACGCTCAAACGCCTTTGGATTCAACCACTGAGAAATATTGTGCGGCCCAGCATACGGATCAACACCGCTTACCAGATTTGCATTACATCCAAAATCAGAGGTCGTCGCCGTAGGGCAGCCGACCGTGAATGGCTGGCCACTTTGATATGTATAGATATAATTGATGTTCCATCCGCCAATAAGGGCATTGACCACCTTGCTCGCCCCTGAAAAGAATTGCCGCCCTCTTCCCATTGGTAGCGCGTATTCTCCGGACAGATGGATCACGTCCGTAGCATCACTACCGCATAAAGAATACGCGGGACCAACTCCGAACCCAGGCAGATACTCTGCATTACGGAAGGCGTTGTAGGTCATGCACTTCCCGTATGTATAATTTGCCAATAATATTAAGTTATTCCTGAAACGATGCTGATAGGTTGCCTGCAGGGAATTGTAGTTGCTGATCCCGAATGTCGCTAATATCTTGCTGTTAGGCGCCAGGCTGGGAAACGGAATGTAGTTTTTCACATTTACACCCGGAGGTAGAATCTCCGTCGGGGAATTTTGTGTTCCTCCAACATCTAAATTCCTGCCCATCGTGCCTACGTACCCTACTTGTATCGAATCGCGATCTGTGAATTGGTCCTGGATCGTGAAGTTCACGCTCTGGACCAAGGGGGTCTGATAGTGATACTGCTTCCCTGACAGGCTCAAACCGACGCCAGTTACGTTCGCCGGATTCTGAAGATCAATTACGCCAAAAGTATTTTCCAATGTCGCCGGCTGCCCATTCGGCAGCAAATTGGGCGTCTGTGAGGTGTTGGGCGGATTACTGATGTTGTACTGGAATGGATAGTTCGTCCCGAGCGTACCTCCGTACCCAACACTGTCATAAGCCCCATACGATATCGCATAGCCGCTTCGTATCACCAGGTTTGGAAGAATACGGTACGCGAATCCAATGCGAGGCGAGAAATCATCTTTCTGCGCCTGATTCACCTCGAGGCCTGGGACGCAATCGACCGCGATGTGATAACTTGCCAGCAGTGAGTTGAATGCGGCTGACCGTGGAACGCTGCATCCTCGTTTTGTGATGTAGTAGGTTCCAGAATTCCCATCTCCCGCAGCCTGGATGAAATTCGCCTGCCTGCCATTACTTTCCCCATACGGTGAAAAGTATTCCCAGCGCAAGCCGAGATTAACCGTAAGTCTCGACGTGGGCCTCCAGTTATCTTGCGCATATAACGCCCAATAGTTGCTGAAATAATCCGTCCCCGCGTAGTTCGACCCCGTGTAAGAGCTGAGACCGCCCAACTCCGAGATGCCGTTGGGAACAGTGGCGGGGCCGGGGATGATCAGCATATCCCCGATGCCCGTCAAACCATCGTTCTTGTTGGGAACATTCGTATATTGCCCGTTGAAGGTAAACTGCCCCTTGCTATAAGCGGGTTGTACGATATCTCCTATAATGCGGTTGAAAGTGAACCCCATGTGGAATTCATGCTTCTCATGGGTCAGGACCATATCATCCATCACCTCCAATCCAGAGGTGGTTTCGATGGTTGGCATATACCTGCGGCCGCCAAAGGTACTAAATCCGTTATAGCCAATTGTGGGCAGGCCGCCATTTCCGGCGATTTGTGGGATACCCTGGATACCGTATTGGGCAGGTATGCCAAGCATGTTTGCCGTCGGCATGGTGAGATTATGATTTGCGTGGTCGTAGCCGAATGTAACTACATTTTCCAGGTTTGCCGTGAAGGCATGCCTGTAGTTCAGTGAGAGGACGTAGTGGGGCTCTGAATCTTCCGGGGAAATCTGCAGCGCACCGCCTGCAATAAGATTGGGGAATGGTTGATAGGACGATTCCGTGTACACGCTTCGACTGAAGGTTCCCCAGATGAGATCCTTTTGGCTCAGATTTTCGTCTATTCGCACGTCATATTGATTGATCGTGGTCGTATATGGCTCAGTAACAAAATAATCATTGATATAGGATCCTGTGTTCTCCGTTGGGGCGGGAAGCAGATCCAGTAGTTTAATTGCGTTAGGGTCAATTCGATTGGCCGGTATGATGTTCATTTCCGAAGTATCGGCCGTGAAATTCTTGATTCCGGCAACGCTTCCGCCAGTGAAGAAGGGGTCGCGGACATACACCGTCTTCGATGTGGGGTTCGTGAAGCCAGAGACAGGGTCGATCGCATGTGGTGCTACGGATCGTGTCGTTGCAGGGTCAAAGACTGTGCCGAGGGGAAATACTCGCCCCAAGGCATCGGTTGTCGTTCCGCTATTGCCGGTAATCAAGCCTTGAAGGTTCGTAAAGTTGCTCGACCGCATCGAGCTGGTGGGTACGGATTCTGTGAAATTGTTGGCTTCCGTAATGCCCGTGTGCTGAAAATCAAAGAAGAAGAATGTCTTGTTTTTGCCGTCATATAATCCCGGCAGGTAGACTGGCCCACCTATGGTGCCGCCGAACTGATTCTGTTCATACTTGGGCCTGGCGACGCCATGCTCATTGGAAAAATAGTCATTGGCATTCAGCGCCTGATTCCTCAAATATTCCCAGGCATCGCCATTCAGGCGATTCGTGCCGGACTTGATGACCGCATTAACAACTGCGCCTGCGAATTGTCCGAATTCTGCACTGTTATTGCCGGCCTGCAGTTTAAATTCCTCAATCGCGTCCGGAACCGGGGCTACATTCCCTGCAAAATTATTGGCGCCGGTCTGAAACACTTCAATGTTGTTATCAACACCATTCAATCTATAGTCCACCTGACCATTGCTGACGCCGTTGGAATAGACCTGGCCCGGATTGTCTGGGGAGGAGCCTTCCGCCGCGTAAGTACCGGCGGATAGGTTCGCCAAGGAAAGCCAATTCCGCCCGTTCAGCGGCAGATCATTCACCTGTACCGACGGAATGGTCTGACCCACTGCGGCGTTTTGCGCCTGAAGCAGGGGCACTGCCGAGGTGACCGTCACGTGTTGACTGATGCTACCTATGGCTAAGGCCACGTCGGCGGTTACAGTAGCCTGAATCTGGACTCGTATACCGGTATCCACATAGGTTTTGAATCCGGCGGCACTTGCGTGCAACGTGTATACCCCCACGGGAACAGTTGCGAAGACATAGTTGCCGGCGGCCGAGGTCACGGTCGTTTGTGCTATATTGGTCGCCTGATTGACCAAAGACACCTTTGCACCCTTCACTACGGCGCCAGTCGGATCCTTCACTGTTCCTACAACCGCTCCGGTTACGATCTGCGCAGAGAGCGTAATAGGACCGGCAACAAAGCACAATGCGGTACATATCCCGATCAGAATCAATTTTCTTTTCGCAGCCTGGATCACCTATCCTCCTATTTTTGCAACCGTCCTGCATCAATCGAGCGGATTTGTCTTGTGGTTGAATCGGGCAGCAAATGATATCCGCTCAGGATTCCCCATAGCGGCCCACGAATGGCCGTCGATTGCTTGCTTCCGTCAGGCGCGCACAAGTTAGAACATGTGCGCGCGACGCAATTGCTCCATTACAAAGCCTTTTCAGGTCAAACTTTTCATATTGCAATCGATTGGCGTCGATTGTCGTCGGTACACATATATATTGGAAAACTCGAGGATCTGTCAAGGGGAATGGCACAGAATGGCTGCTTCTACGACCTCCGTCGCCCTGCCCAGGCACGCCACCCCCGTACCATGGGCTGCAGCAAGAGATTTCAAAGCGCAGCCGTGGTTTATTGGCCTGAATTCCGTCGGGGATCTCATGCTTTCAGGCCCGTCACAGAAGCCCTGAGTGAGGGAACCTATCGATAGGTGGTCGCACTACTCCAGGTGCGCCCTTTCCACCTTTTGAGATCAAAGAAGCAAGGCCGCACTGCACGAGATCCGCAGATGCAACTTTCCGGAGCGCAAGCCGGTGACTGTATAGCAGACTCGAGACAAACCGGGAACTAACTGAATGCTCGTGGCATGAATAAAAGCCGTCTGCCGATCGATCAATAGGATTCGCGGCGTTGATGTCGCATAGCAGCTCAAGAGCAACTCAGCGCTTCAATTGCAGCCTCTGCTCGAGCAGAACATCTGCTTGCGTAAGCTCCATTATTTGCAGCATCAACACTCCCGTTCCGCTGGTCGGGCTCGCGAGACGCCTCCGGAGGGATAAGTCGACCCACTTAGATGTGTTTCGATCAAAGGCTGTCCATGAGCGCTGAGCAGAGTTTCAAATTTCCATTTGCGCAGAGCGGCATCTTCTGCCTTGGCCCCTGAATACTCGAGCCCGAAGCCATCGCCTGCACAGCCACAATGCGCTCACGTGGAACGAGCAGAGTATCAAGACCTTGTGCGCCGGGGAATCCCTGCACTCGTAGACGTTTCTTGCGCCGTCTCCTCATCGGGGGGGGGGGCGAACCGCGAGGCCCAACATTCGCTCTCCGTTTTTCTTTCTCCGAAGTAAAGGCTCAGGAACAGATATTGGGGGAGCTCATCGTTTTCTCATACCAGGGATTTGCCGCTTCCAATATCCGATTAACGTTCTGAAAATTTTCAGCGCCCTCGGTGTTGAGCCAATCCTCGCAGGCCTTCGCACCCTGCCTGACAAATACCGGCACGGCATCCTGCCAGATGGCACGCCCGCACAGGACGCCGTTGAACTGCACACCGCTGGCAAGAGCGTACTCAAGGCTCTCCACGAATTCGGCGTTGGTTACGCCGGCAGAGAGGTACACAAAAGGCCTGATGGCTACCGTGGCCGCTCTGCAGAAATAATCTCGTGCCTCCGATTGAGAGTACGCATCTTTGCCACAGTAGGCCTTCGTTCCAGGGACAAATTTCATTTGTACCGGGATCTCCACCTTGAGTACATCGGCGGCATAGCGGTCTTTGCTGAATTCCTCCATGGAGGCAATAACAATCTCCGGCTTGCGTTTGGCATAGTCAAGGCCTTTGGGGTCTTCTCCGTGAACAGGGTATCCAAGACACTCGAGAAACATCGGCATATCCAGTGCGCGGCATTCGGCGCCTACGCGTTCCACCCAGGCTTGCTTTTGTTGGTTCACCCAGGGCTTTTCAAAAGGCGTGTAATAGATGAGAACCTTAACGGCTGTTGCGCCGGCCTCTTTGACGCGCAGCACTGACCAGCCTTCCGTCACAGATGGAATAAACTCCGGCGCCGTGGCATCATAGCCTGCTTTCTCATAGGCAAGAATGATTCCTTTGCCATTTGCATGTTTCATCGCCGGCAATCCGTACTCCACGTCGAGCAGGATGGACGACGCATGTTTCGTCAGGGACGCGGTTACGAGTTGCTTGAATTCCATAACCATGACGTCGGAGGGAACTTCACCATTCATTTCCTTCGCCAGCATCTTTTTCAGCACGCCGCGTTGATCCAGGGCAGCGGCGGCAATCACGCCGCGTTGGTTGGATACGGCCCTAAGTCCAGCAATCTTACCTTCTGTGAGAGTCATGGCCATGCGCAATTTCCTTGTTTAACAAAGCGTTTTGAAGCCGTTATAGGGTAGAGTGTCCGGTCGCTTTCAGAGTCCCCCCGCAGCGCTGCCACGCAAGAAATCCGCGCCGACCGCCTTGCGGTGTGCAGTTCATTGAAATGTCTGCTCAGGTATGGCAGCTCCAACTGCATTATGGGGAGGTTGACCATTGAGCACTCGCGCTACGTCCTGGCAGACTGCCGTAGTTACGCGTTGCTGGGCTTCATGAGTAAAGGCGGCAATATGTGGGAGCAGAATGACGTTCTCCATGGTTTCCAGCTGGCCTGTTTGAGGAGGCTCGACAGAGCGAACATCGAGCGCCGCTCCGGCGATCTTCTTTTCCTGGAGTGCCGCTACCAGATCCGGCTCACAAACCACACTCCCACGCGAAGCATTAATGAAGAATGCCGATCGCTTCATTCTGCTGAATCGTGCCGCGTTAAAAAAGTGCCCTGTATCCGGAGTTGCGGGCAAATGGCTGGAAACCACATCAGAACGTTCCAGCAGTTCATCGATATCCACCAGGCTGGCGTTCAATTCACTGAGCAGAATGTTATCCGGGCTGACAAATGGATCGTACGCAAGTATCTTCATCCCGAAAGCTTGGGCACGTTTCGCGGTGAGAAACCCAATTCTGCCGGCGCCAACAATACCAAGTGTCTTGCCGTATAGCTCATTCCCCATATACTGATGCCGATTCCATTGTCCTGCCCTGGTATTGGCATGCGCATTTGTCAGATGCCGCGCCAGCAGAAGCATCATTCCAATACACAATTCGGCCACGCTGATCGCGTTCTGGTCGGGCGTGCTGGTAACAACGATGCCCGCACGCTGAGCCGCTTTCACATCTATATTGTCGAGTCCGGCTCCCGCTCGTCCGATAACGGCAACGTTCGAGGCCGCGGCGATAAGCTCTGCGGTTACTTGGGTCTGATTGCGAACGATCAAAGCGCGAAATAACCCGATCTGCGCTTTAAGTCTTGCTGGGTCTTTCCACAGGTCAGGCAGAATTACGACATCGAACCGCTCGCGGAGCGCGTCCACGGCGACCCCTTGAATATTTTCTGAAATGAGAATATCTGGCATCTTCTTCCCTAGCATGTCCCGGAAAAATCAAATTGCACGTTTAACTGCGAGCACCAAAGCTGAATCTCATGCAGTGTCTCATCCGAAACAGGGATGCCGTGTTCGGAGTTGATTTGCGCTTTTCTTGCCGAGCGCTCTCCGGGCACGAAGATCTCTTCGACTCCGGGACGCCTCTTGCCGGCTTTGATGCGATCGATGGTGGCGTCTATATTACGGAGATATTCTGATCGATCGACAAAGGCCTCAATATGAAAGAGGCAGAAGAAATGCCCGACATTCTGTTTGCGGTCCATATCCTTATACATGGAGCCAACTTCATCGCCGATTGCCGCGCCAGCCAGCAAGCCGCTGAATAGCTCCACCATGAGCGCGAGTGCATAACCCTTATGCCCGGCCATGGTCAGAATCGTTCCCATCAGCGCTTCCTGCGCGTCGGTCGTCGGTTCCCCATTCCGGTCAAGCGCCCATCCCAGTGGAATCGACGCTCTTCTTTTCTGCGCGGCAATGATGTTGCCCCTGGCAACGGTGGAAGTGGCAAGATCGATCTTGACCGCAAACCCCTTGCCGGTAGGAAATGACGCGGCGATCGGGTTCGTCCCGAAAAACGCCTCGTAGCCGCCCTCCGGCGCCATAGCTGGTTCGCAGTTCGTCATGGCGAGTAGAACGAAGCCCTGCGCCGCGGCAAGATTGCAATAGTAGGAAAGTGCTCCAAAGTGTTGCGAATTTCGAATGCTTCCAACTGCCACTCCGTTACGTTCCGCAAGTGGCATAAGATGTTTCAATGCTTTGATCGCCTGCACCTGCCCAAGGCCGTTGTCAGCATCGTAGCTGACCACGCTGCCGGTTTGCCGAATGACTTTCAGTTCCGCATCCGGCCGGATCAGCCCGGCCTGGATGCGGCGCAGGTAGATGTTGAGCCGCGAGACGCCATGCGTAGAGACGCCATGCATATCCGCATCCACCAAGGCATTTGCAAATTGCGCTGCGTCATCCTGGCGAACGCCGGCCGCGTGAGCCAGCCTGCTGACGAGGTTTTCTAATTGTGCCTTGGAGTATGTCCTCATCTTCACATCGGATGGAATGAGCAGTCCGACCTAATGCAACTGCCCTCCTTGGTTAGTGTTAGATCCCCATTGGTCATCAGGCGCTGCGGTAGAGCTTGGTCATCACAAATTCACGATGTCCGAGGGCTTCCGCCGCGGTCAGCCGTCCGTTCGCAGTGCGCACAATCATCTCGATCAGGGCATTTCCTGCCTGATCCAGGGTCATCTGTCCCTGCAGAATCGGAGAAACATCCAGATCGATGTGCTCTTTCATCGTTGCGACTGTTTTCGGGTTGCCCGAGAGTTTGATTACTGGCTCAATCGGATTGCCGACGACATTCCCCTGTCCGGTCGGGAACAAATGAACCACCGCACCCGACGCGGCCCACAGCGTCACGGCTTCGGCAGCGGCGCTCGATGTGTCCATGAACCACAGGCCTTCGCCTCCAGGAGCCTCGCCTGGCTTCAGGCACCCGACAAACTGCGTCTTCTTTCCGAGCTTCTCCACATTGCCCAAAGCCTTCTCTTCGATCGTCGTCAACCCGCCCGCTATGTTGCCCTTGGTGGGCTGCGACTCGGACAGATCATCGGTCCTCTCGGCAAAGACAAGACGCGTATAGTCCTCAAAAGCTGCCAGGAACTGCTGTCGCACGGTCTCGTTGGCGGCCTTGGCGCTGACGATATGTTCCGCGCCCGTCAGCTCGCTGGTCTCTCCAAAAGATGCCGTTCCCTTGAGCGCGCAATGCTTGTCGATCACATTGCCAACCGTCGGGCAGCTGGCCAGCCCCGTCGTCGTATCGGACTCGCCGCACTTGACACTAATGTAAAGCTCATGGAACTTGCAGGCTTCGCGACGCAGCTCTGATGCCCATTGCACGTATTCCTTGGCGCGGTAAGAGGCATCGGCGATGGTCTGAATATCGCCCTTGCCCTCAATCGAAAATCCGCTCACCGGTTTGCCCGTTTTCGCGATGCCTTCCACGATACGGTTCGTCCAACCGCTCTCGATGCCGATAACCACCACGGCTGCCACATTCGGATTACTCCCAATGCCGATCATGGTTCTAAAGAACAGATCCAGATCTTCCCCAAACTGCAGGCGCCCATATGCGTGCGGCAATGCCATCGTGTTCTTGATGTTGCTCGCGACAGCTTCGCATGCGGCATTTGAGATATCGTCGACCGGAAGAATCACCACGTGGTTTCGGATGCCGACGCGTCCGTTCTCCCGGCGATAAGCATAAATCGTATGGTCGGTCATCGTTATGCCCACCTCTTCGTCTTCAGGTTATGTGTATGAACATGTTGTCCGGCCCGGATCGGCTGAACCACCTTGCCAATCTCGCATCCGTATTTGATCACCGTGTCGCCCGGCGCAAAGTCTTTGAGCGCCAGCTTGTGACCCAATGGAATATATTCCTCCGCCCTGGCCTGCAAAGGATGGTTATTGGATAGGTCGCGACCAGTACAGTCTGTTCCTGCCTGAATGTCCACCACCGCGACCCCGACCGTGTCAGCCGAGTCGTGTATCAGAAAATGAATCATCGTGATAATGTTCCTTCCTTCGTATTTGCGGAGTTTCAGACGCCGCCAATAGAGACATGCTTGGTTTCAAGAAATGCATCCAGACCCTCGGACCCCAGCTCGCGTCCCCACCCGCTCTGCTTGACGCCGCCGAACGGGCTCTGGCTGCTGGTTGGAGCGCCATCATTGATTCCCAGCGTTCCCGCCTCGATCTGTTCAGCCAGCCGGAAAATTCGCCCCACATCGCGTGTCATCGCATAGGCGCTCAAGCCGTAGGGAGACGCATTCGCCAATCGGACGGCTTCCTCTTCGGTGTCGAATGTCCCCATCGGCGCAATCGGAGCGAAGGTTTCCTCCCGCATGCAGAGCATCGGTTCCATCGCTCCATCGATCACCGTCGGCTCAAGGAAATATCCCGTCATGCCGGCAACCCGCTTGCCGCCGCACAGAATCTTGCCGCCATGCTGGACGGCATTCTCAATCTGTTCCAGCGCACCATCGAGCGCCCGCTGGCTGATCAGCGGACCGACTTCGGCTCCCGGTTCAAGACCAGATGCCGTCTTGAGTCTCTTCACTCCCGAAACGAACCGCTCGACAAAGGCTTCCCTTATCCCGCGCTGAACATAGACGCGATTTGCAGCAATGCAGGATTGGCCTGTATTCCTGAACTTCGCGATCAGCGCTTCCCGCACGGCGACATCCAGATCGCAGTCGTCAAACACCAGCAGCGGAGCGAGCCCTCCAAGCTCCAGGGAAAGCGGCTTCACCGCTTCAGCCGCTCCACGAATCAACTCCTGCCCAACCTGCGTAGAGCCCGTAAAGCTGATCTTGCGGCATATCGGATTCGTCAGAAATTCTTTCGCGATCATCGGGGCATTGCCGATGACCAGTTGGAAAACGCCCGCTGGAAGCCCCGCTGCCGCCACGCACTCCGCAAACAGAATCGATGAGAGAGGCGTTTGCGTAGCTGGCTTCAGAATGACCGGGCAGCCGGCGGCCAGCGCCGGAGCAACTTTTCGCACCGCCAGCACCAGAGGAAAGTTCCACGGCGCGATAGCTCCCACTACCCCGATCGGGGTCTTCACCACAAGATTCCTTTTCCCCCCAACCTGCTGTGGAACGATTCGGCCGTAAGCCCGCTGGCACTCACCGGCAAACCAGCGTAGATGATCCTCCGCCATCGCCGCTTCGCCCCTGCTCTGCGCCAACGGCTTTCCGTTTTCGAGCGTGATGGTATGGGCAATCTCTTCGGTCCTGAGCCGCACCTCATCCGCAATCCGCAACAACCACGCTCCGCGCTCCCTTGCCGTGAGCATCCGCCAAATCCAGAAGGCACGCTCCGCCTGATCGAGCGCCTCGCGAACATGGTCTTCCGTAATCGTAGATACCCGGGCAAAAGGCAGCTCCGTAGCCGGATTCACCACCTCCATGCATTGGCCGGTCTCGACCCAAACACCATTCAGGTAGACCTTCTGGACCCCACTCCACTGCTTCACCTTGACTGCCCTTTCTTCCCCGAAACGGATTCGCGACGGATTAACCTACCCACTTCGGAACAAACTTGCCCTTGCTTGCCTGTTCCTGAATCGCATGGCTGGCGCCGGCGACGTGTTGCCGCGCCAGACGTTCTGCCTCTTCGGTAAGGTTCGCCTCGATTGCATCCACGATCCGCAGATGCTCGGCATGAATCACCTTCGGTTCACGCGAGGCCCGCACGATCATTCCCAGCACCTTGTACGTCTCTGCAAGACGCAGCAGGATGCTGTTCCGGGATAGTTCAATGATGTGAAAGTGAAACTTGCGATCGAGCGAGGCCATCTCTTCGGTCTTGCCTTTCTTCGCAAGAGCAAAGACCTCATCGGCCATCTTCCGAAGATCGGCGATATCGGTGCGCGCCGCATGCCCGCAGCAAAGCCTCGCCGAAAGCCCCTCCAGCATTTCCCGCACCTCATACGCCTCACAGATGCGCGAGATATCCAGGTCGCGGACAAATACTCCCAGATGATCGACAGAATCCACCAGCCCGAGCCACTGCAACTCGATCAGCGATTCCCGCACTGTACCCTGCGCAACGCCAAGCTCTCTTGCCAGGCTCTGCTGGCTCAGGCGCTCACCCGGCTTGCTTTCGCCCGACAGGATGCGCCGCTGAATCTCTTCCCGCACATGATGCCGGCCAACACGCTCTGTCATGCGTCGCACCCCTTTTGATACCGTGTTTGCCACATTCGTTCTCCTTTCCACTCGCGCACCGCTGTGTGCACGCATCTATGCAATCCATTCAATACCAAATAGCCGCGCCAGCCTGCGATAAGTCTCAGCATGATGACCATAGGAAAGCAATACGTGATGCGGCATCCCCGCATGCAATAGCCGATCAAAGCGCGAAGGCACATCCTCGCCCTCAACCTCCACCAGCGCTGTGTTACCGCTCAACCTGCGGCGAGGCGTGCGTGTCGTCCCCTCGAAAGCCGTCAGACGATATCCGGAGCCACACCTCCAGAGGCGCATCACCGTCACAGGCTCTCCAATGCGGATTTGCCCATTCACCACATACGGCTTCGCAAGATTGAAGTGCTGATCGAGTTCCGGCCCGCCCTCCGCGCCCACTGCCTCGCACATGATCATCGGTGCCATCCCGGGATGCCAGAAGAATATCTCCTTCTGATCATGCTCCAGCCAGTCCGTTAAAAAACTCGGTCCCAGCTTCAAGCAGGAGTTCATCAGCATATGGATGCAGCCATCCACGTCGCCTTCAATCGACACCGCATGCCCCTCTGAAGTCAGCCGCGACACCGCCAGATACGGCCACTGCCCGATCATGTTCGGCAACTCAGGCCAGCATTGCAAAGCAAGAGCATCCAGACCCTCTTCCTCCATTACTTCCCTCATCGCCAGGTAGCAGCGCGAATTGACGGCCAGCATCTCTTCCGTGACATTCGTCTTCCGCAAGTGCAGATCCAGGACCCGTTGCACATCCTTCTCGACAACTTCCTCGGGAAGAAGATGAACCCGCTCCATGTACTGCGGAAGGCTCAACGCGTGAAGTTGCGCCCCTAGCTGCTTCCTCAAAAGGAACGGCTCCGCCGCCAGATCGATGAACCCCGGAACATAAGTGCCGATCACTCCAACCTTGGCTCGACTTATGTGTTTGTATGTGCTGGCTAACTCAATCGCGCGCACCAGTTCCGTCCGCAATGCCGGGCTGTCTGCATCTCCGTACACAGATTCAAACGGATGCCCCGCCTGCGACAGCGCCGACGCCCACAGGTGCTGACCCACAAGCGAGCAGGAACTAACCTTGCCGTCTCCCGGCCGCTCCGGAGTAGCCCATAAAACCACCGGCCCACGCCAGCGCTGCATCACCGTCAGCGCCAGTTGACCATGTGCAATCGAGGGCTGCAGCAGCAGTAACGCCTCGCACCGCGCCTGCTCGACCCTGTCCAGCGCCGCATGCGTCGTTGCATCGTCCACAACCGGCGCCTCTGCTCCTACGCAATCGAATCCCAGTTCCGTCAGGCTTGCGATGCTCTTCCTGCAAACAAGCTGATTCCATTCCTGGTCAAAGCCAGGACGCTTGCGTCCCAGAATCAGGACTCCCAGCCGGCGAGAATTGCCCTGACGATCATCACTATGCATGGTCTACCACTCCTCGAAATCGCACATCAGAAATCAACGGCGGATGATAGCACTTCAACTCACCCATCAAAGGCCGGACATAATCAAAAAAACCGCTGCGCGCGGGAATCGCGTCCACGCCGCTCCCCAGCCACGCCGAAGGAATAGCCCGCTCGATGCCAGCCACATCTTCAAACCTTACGAACTCATATTGCGCGTCTTGATGCTTGTCTAGCGGAAGCAATGACACCATTTCCCCGCTGCGGCCAGACAACAGCCCTTGCACTCCGGCCCGGCCCACCAGATCAGCGTCCTTCAGATCCCTCTGCGAAACGTGAAGCATCGACGCTCTCCCCAGCAATCCAGGCTTTTCGCACCGGCAGCGAATCCCCAGCCGCGCGGCCACTTCATCCGCCAGATATTGCCCCACACCTCCTGTCAGCGGACGATTCAACGGATCCGCCTGCACTGGATCCGTCTTCTGATACACCGGGCGGCCCGCCTGATCTCGCAGTCCTTCCGACACAACAGCGACGGCCCAGCCTCGCTTCGCAACGGCGCCATCGATCACCCCAACAAAGCCATCGAAATCAAAAGCCACTTCAGGAACACACACCACGTGCGGCGCATCCTCATCGCTCTCTTTCCCAGCCGCGGCCGCCGCTGCAATCCAGCCAACACTCCGACCCATCGTTTCCAGAATCGTCACCGGCTGGGGAAGCGATCGAACATCCATTCCCAAATCGCGCGTCGATTGCGCGATAAAACGCGCGGCGCTGGCATACCCCGGACACCTGTCGGTTCGCGCCACATCGTTATCAATGGTCTTCGGTATTCCAATAACCTGAATCTCATACCCCGACTCAGCGCAGTAGCGAAGAATCCGCCCCGCTCCCTCCATCGTCCCATTGCCGCCGATGAAGAGCACGCTCTTGACTCCAAGGTTGCGCAACGATTCCAGAATCCGCCGCATATCTTCGTCCGAAGGACGAAAACGCGAGGACCCCAGCGCCGCGCCCGGCGTCACACGAAGCAGTTCGAGTTCGCTCTTTGTCAGCCGGTTGAGATCGGCAAAAGCGCCCTCCACCAGACCGCGCGTCCCCGAACACGCTCCCATGATGCGATCAAACGCCCGCGTCCTCCGCGCTTCATCAACCACTGCGGCCAGAGTCGCGTTCAGTACCTGTGTCGGCCCTCCGCCCTGCACGACCATCAGGTGATTGCCACTCATGATTTGCCCGACTCCGGTTCTGTGAACACAGCCTTGTCGAGATACAACGCTCTCCAGCTGTGTCGTCAATGTTGAAATAAGTCTAATCGATTGGCGTCGATTGTCAACACGAACTTAGGATTAGGATGGGCAAATCTGATGATCCAGACCGCCTCCCTCCGTTCGCCGTAAAGGGGCGCAGCTTTCTAATGTCGCGACCGGCGGGCGACGAAATCTGTGCTTTGCCATCATGAACGCGACGGCCTCGCACCATGTGAACAGCGGGCTCATACAGTTGCAGAGCGCTCCGTTCCCCCTGCTGTGGCCATCCAACGGCCAGCCCGTTTGCCCGGCAGACACGCTGGTCGTTCCCCTTGCGAAAACATTGACAAACATCCTCCCCTTGACAATTAGGCGCCACTCTAACTAAATTTTAGGATCGTAATCGATTACGATCGTTTTATTGCTGGCGCAGCGCCCATGAATCAGAAATTTCTCGTGCCAATCACGCCCAGCCTTATGCCCATCCAATGCAGAGAGCGATTGCTTCCGGGATTGGAAAGTTGAAATGTTGACGATCAGAAAATCCACTGAGCTGTTTGCAATAGTTTTTCTGCTCTCATCCGTCGCGGTTGCCCAGGTTGGTATCACCCTTAGAATTTCGACGTTATCTCATGCCCACGCAATCCCCCCCGCTTTTGCCGGAATCGGATTCGAGACAGCAAGCATGCTGCCTGATCGATATGGCGTTGCCGGGTACTTCTTCACTCCGAGAAACACCAGCCTAATTACCTTGCTTCAGAACCTCGGCGTCCGTAACATTCGGGTCGGTGGAGGCACAGTAGATGGATTCGCTGGTTCAGGTATGTGCCGCACTCCGATTCCATCTCACGCAGATGTACGTCAACTGTTTACCTTCGCACAGAAAGCTGGCGTGAAGGTTATCTATTCCTTGCGCTTGCTCAACCCGCGGGGATGCTTTCATCCCAATCTGGTTACAGAGGATGCTGACACCGCGCAGTGGATCTGGAGGCATTATCGAACCAGCCTCGACTCATTTGCCATTGGAAACGAGCCGGACTGGCATTCATACCACAGACTGGATCCTGCGATCTACGAGGCCTCTCCCGGCGTACCCGGCTCTGCATTTCCGTCCTATCTCGCCGACTGGGAAAAGTTTGCGACCGCAATCCGAAAAGAAGTGCCGAACGCCAGGCTTTCAGGGCCGGATACCGGAGCCTACACGCCTGCGACGGATGTGCCTGACCCATCTTCTCGGGTTTCCTGGACTCAGGCATTCGCTGCAGCGACCCAGCGCGATGGAGACATTGCGCTGGCTCTTCAACATTTCTATGTAGGGCATGGATTCACCGTCCGTTGCGGAACACCAAAAACCACCTATACCCTCAACTCGAAACAGGCTATTCAAGATATGCTGTCCACCAATTGGGTAGATGGCAACTCAATTGATTCGGAACCCAGTGCGCCTCAGAATGCCTGCGGACCAGGCAGGACCAACGGTCTTGTCTACACTCCCTACCCATGGCTGTATCAACACAACCTCGCACCTCTCCTCGCAATGGGCATCCACTACAGGCTGACTGAGGCTAACGACTTTCTCGGCGGAGTTCCAGGAACAAGTAACGCGTTCGCCTCTGCCCTCTGGGCTCTCGATTTCATGCATTGGTGGGCGGCTCACGGCGCCAGTGGCGTCAACTTTCACAACAACCCGTGGATCTATACGGACACAATCGTCCCCATCAATCTCGTGCGCGGATCTTCTCAGTGCAGCCCTTCCCCCTGTTCCAGATACCGGATCACGCCAAAGGGGTATGGTATTAAAGCCTTCACTCTCGGTGGACACGGTTATGTCGAGCCCGTCGCGATCTCCAATCCTGACCACATGAATGTCACCGCATACGGCGTCCGTGCAGGGCGAGACCTTTATGTCACGATCATTAACAAGACCAGCGGAGCACTAACATCTCGTTCTACCAGAGTATCTATCCTTCCAGAACACTTAGACGCGGCCAGTGTCGCATCTATGCTAATGACCGACGGCCACCCCGGCGACCCATCTTTGAAGTCGGCAACAATCGGGGGCTCTCGAATTACCAACTATTCCCGGTGGCTTGGCCATTGGACTCCCATGAGTCCCGAGAGAGACGGCCGAGTTGTGATAACCGTCCCGCCCTCAACTGCGGCAATCGTGAAGATTCGCGCCACAGGTGAAAATACAGGACCAGTCAGTCACTATCAGGACGGGGCGCTTCATCTCTTCGGTGTGTTGCCAGACGGTGTAATGACGTTCCTTCGGCACGACCCTGCCGAACGACCGAGCACTACTGCAGCCAGGCAGAAACTCTGGAATGATCTGCCGAGCGGAATGCCCGCTCATCCTGGCGTCGTCGTCGCTCGTAATCAAGACAATACGCTGGAAATATTCGCACCCGCTTCACATGGCCGGGTTGAATACATTCGCCAGCGCGTCCCAGACGGACCCTGGGGTTCATGGTCTGCCATGAACGGCCCAAACCTCCGCCATCTGGCCGCTGAACGGAACGTAGACGGAAGTCTCAGCATTTTTGGTATCGCGAAGAATGGCAAGCTTTACGTAAGCAGCGAATACGCTCCGGAAGCTGCATGGTCGGGGTGGACGGAGCTTCGCGATAAGTCCATTCAGGCTGGATACGCAGTCGGACAAAACCTCAACGGAAATCTCGAAGTCTTCGGTGTCGGCCTCGGTGGGCATGTGTGGTCGAACACGCAAATCAACGAGGATGACTGGAGCGGGTGGGCTGCCCTGCCTGGACCTCGCCTTCAGTCACAATTGGCAGTCGCCAGAAATCTCGACGGACGAATCGAAATCTTCGGCATAGACTCCAGCGGCCGCATCTGGCACAACTGGCAAACCACCCCGGGCGGAGCCTGGCACGGTTGGGAAAGTCTCCCTGGAAAAAACCTGGAGCCGGGTTTCGTCGTAGACCAGAACCGAAATGGCTATTTGGTACTGCTGGGAATCGCCGCTTCGGCGCCGCATCATCTCTGGAGTTTGACACAAGACGATCTTCCAACGAGCACCTTTGGAGATAAATGGACGGATATTGGTGGTAGCGAATTGCATCCGCGCCTCGTCGGAAGCAGCACCTCTGTCGGCCGCATTCAGATCTTTACGATTGGGCCGAACGGAGATGTATGGTCAAACTGGCAGTTGAGTTCAGGCCCGCATTGGAATGGATGGATAGACCTCGGCGAAAAGGGAATCCGATTTTATTCACACGAGGGGCAGGTGAATTAGAAACGTTGCAAGAATCTTGCACACCTGAAATTTATTTCATTCCGTCAGGCTGACGGCAATGCAGCTCAGCAAATGCGGGGCCACTCAAAATTTCGGGTTCGCATCGGCTCGGCTCTATTCGAATCTATTGGGGCAGAAAGAGAGCATTATGAATCGCCGCAACTTTATAGCGTCCGTCGTAGCCGTTTGTGGAACCACCGCCGCTATGCGCGGCGATCCGCTGAGTGCTGTTTCACCCGTCCCACCATCCAAACCCGACCCCCAGGTAAAGCGCGTCCTGGCCATGTTCATGTGCCATTTCGATGCCGGCTTTCTCAATACACAGACCGCGATTATCGATCTTTACTTCCATGACTATTTCCCTCGGGCCATTCAAGTCGCAGAAGAGATGCGCCGCAGCGGCCCCAGCCGGTATGTATGGACTACTGGATCATGGCTGCTCTACGAATATCTGGAGCAGGCCACGACAGCAGAGCGCAAGCGGATGGACCAGGCCATTTTGCGAGGGGATATTGCATGGTTTGCACTGCCCTTTAACTGGGAAACAGAGTTGATGGACACTTCCCAGATTTCGGCAAGCATTGGTCTTTCCAAAGCGCTCGACAAACGGTTCGGCCGTGTAACAACGGGAGCAAAGATGACGGATGTCCCAGGGCACACTCGCGGACTCATCACTCCCATCGTTTCCCAGGGCGTCAGTTTCCTGGACATCGGTGTCAATAGTGGAAGCATGCCCGCCAAAGTTCCGTTGTTCTTCCGGTGGAGAGATTCCACGGGAACAACGCTGCCTATGCTGTACCACCACGATTACGGAACGGTTGCGCGCATTCCGGGAGCCGACATAGCCGTAGCTATCATTGTCCGCAACGACAACAGCGGCCCACATACTCCGGCAGAGATTGCCGGCATTTACTCCGGGCTCAAATCACGGTATCCCAATGCGGAAGTGATTCCAACCAATCTCACAGAGATTGCCAATGCGGTCGCTCCATATAGCCATGCTTTTCCCGTAGTTACCGAAGAAATTGGGGATACCTGGATTTACGGTGCCGCCAGTGATCCCTTGAAAGTCGCGCGTTATCGCGAACTGTCCCGGCTCCGCAAAAGCTGGATCGAAGAAGGCACACTGATTTTGGGCGGGAAAACCGACCTTGCCCTTCTTGCTTACATGCTTCTGGAAGCAGAGCACACTTGGGGAGTAGACATCAAGAAATGGCTCGACTACGACCATTACACTCCCCGCGCCTTGGCGTCCGTCTTGCACACTAAGAACTATGAAGTGGTGCAGTTCAGTTGGGAAGAAAAGCGCAACGATCTATTCAGAGGGATAGCTACTCTTCCCTCGGCCCTCCGCGAACAGGCTGAATCCCGCATCAGCGCACTGGATGCAAAAGAACCCAGGCTCTACCACCCGGTACGCGTGCAACCCGGCGATGTAATCGACGCCGAACATTTCGCCATCGCCTTGGACCCGAAAACGGGCGCTATCTCTCGTCTCCGCAACAAGAAGACTGGGCGCGAATGGGCGTCGCAGGCACATCCACTGGCTCTCTTTTCCTATCAGACGCTCTCGCAGGAAGACTACACGACTTACCGTACAAAATATCTGATCCGCCATGCCTCATGGACGAAGAAAGACTTCGGGAAACCGAATATCGAGCTCTTCGGCGCCAGAAATCAGGACTGGTTTCCCAGCCTTACCAACATTCACTACGAGCAGAGCCAGGAGGGCCACAGAGTTCTCGCGCAACTTACAATTGTCGACCCGGAAGCACTCCACTCCGGTCGGGCCGCATTTCCGCGAAAAATGTTTCTCGAACTATTCCTGCCCAGACGCGAGCCTCTTGTCCACATTCACTTTTACTGGTTCGAGAAGACCGCCACACGTATGCCGGAAGCCCTCTGGCTGGACTTTAATCCCATAGTCGCTGATCAGCACGGTTGGTTGCTCCACAAACTTGATGAACGCGTTTCCCCATTCGACGTCGCGGTAGGCGGTGGCCGGCATATGCATGCCCTCTCCTCTGGCTTCGAGTACAACTCTCCTGAAGACAAATTCTATGTAGAAACGATCGATGCGCCCGTGGTTGCGCTGGGCCATAAGTCGCCGTTGAATTTCTCTCTCGCCCAACCCGACCTCTCCACTGGCATCCACTGCTGCTTGCTGAATAATGCGTGGGGAACAAACTACGTCATGTGGTACGGAGAAAACATGCGGTTCCGCTTTGTGCTGCATGCATAGCGCGATATTCCATGCGCCTGCATTTGGCAAAGCCGGCAACTTGTTAATCCTGAAAATCCGATAGGAGGGCATCAAAACTGGTCAACGGCGACGAATTCGGACACGGAATCCGTTACCGAAGACAAACGCCTCGCACAGGCCAGAGTGGCAGCGCTCTTCGCGGACACGCAGCAACAAGAGCCAAAAGGGAAAGCAGCATAGGCTATTGGACCCTTAATGGACCCACGACCTTCTAATTGGACCTTTTTGCTCCGTCCGGACCCGCTAACTTGTTGATTCGATTGGTGGGCGCAGCAGGATTCGAACCTACGACTTCCACCGTGTGAAGGTGGCACTCTACCGCTGAGTTATGCGCCCTGGCGAGAACCGGACAGACCGTCCGGCCATCGTTAGATTAGCATCCACATCCCTGCTTGCCAATCTTTCCCGCCTGTAAAATCAAAAGGCCGGTCGCATGGCTCAAGGGGACTTCCATTCCGATCAAGACACCCCCCAGCGGGATTCCCGCCGGAACCGCGCCTCGCGAAATCCTCAGCCCCGGAAAGACGAATCCGGCGCGCTGAATCCGGACGACGCCCCCACTCAGCCCCTCCCAAACCCAGAAAGCGAGCAGAATTCCGCCGATTCCGCGCCAAATGAGCATGAAATCGATGCCAATTTGCCGCAACTCCCGGAACCCGGCCGTGTCGAAGAGAGTATGGCGACTCTTGCGCTCGATCCCGCAACGCTCAAAAGCGTTAAGTCCGCCAACCCAACCGTAGCTCACGCCGGGCAGCTCGATAACGACTCGGCCATCATGCTCCGTGTGCGGGCTGGCGACGATGCCGCCTTCAACCTGCTCGTCGAAAAGTATCACCGGCCCATGACTCACTTCATGTACCGGATGACGCACAACCAGGCCGTGGCCGAAGAACTCGCGCAGGAAGTCTTCCTCCGCGTCTATCGTTCGCGGGAAACCTACCGTGCCGAGGCGCGCTTCTCCACCTGGCTTTACCGCATCGCCACCAACCTCGGCGTCAATTACGCCCGCGACACCCGCCACGAACGCACCGCGCACACCGTCTATCTCGACGAGCAGGATCAGGAAACCGGCACCACCCCCGACGTGGCCGACAGCCAACCAAGCGTCGAGCAGGATCTCGTCCGCCAGGAACGGATGAAAGCCATTCGCCAACACGTAATGGCCCTGCCCGAGCGCCAGCGCAACGCCGTGCTCATGCATAAATATCAAGGGCTGGACTACCGCCAGATTGGCGAAGTGCTCAACCTGAGCGAGTCCGCCACCAAATCGCTGCTCTTCCGCGCCTATCAAACCCTGCGGGAGCGGCTCAAGGAATTTGTCGAAGAAAATTGAGGAATGCCATGACTTGCCGAAACATGAAATCCAATCTTGAGGAGATGCTGCTGGCGCCCGATAAGGCGTCACAGGCCGCCCGCGAACACCTCGCCGCCTGCCCGGGCTGCCGCCGGGAGCTGGCCGAAATGCAGGCCACCCTTGCGCTGCTCGACGAGTGGCATGCGCCCCAGGTCAACCCATACTTCTCCGTCCGCATGCAGGCACTTCTCCGCGAAGAGCAGGCCAGCGGCCGCGCCGGCTGGCTCGAACGCCTCCGCATGCGCATGCTGCTCGGCAATCGCTCGCCCCGCCCCGTGGCCGCCGTCGCGCTGGCGATCCTGCTGCTCATTGGCGGAGGCACCTACGCCGGCATCGCCACTCTGACCAGCCGGCAGGCAGTTGTCATCCCCAAATCGGCCACGCTCCGCGATCTCCAGTCTCTCGATCAGAATGCCGAAGTCTTCCAGCAGATGAACGCCATCGACCAGTACGATGGCGGCGCCAACGCAGCCAACGCTGGAAGTATGTAACAGGTAAAAACGGCACCAGCCGGCAAGCTCCGCAGAGAGGCTGCCGCTCAATGAAAACTCACTCAGCCTGGTTCTTTTGGAGATGCAACGACATGAAAGGATGCGCAAGAGCCTGTTTCATCCACACGGCGGCGCCTCGAGCGGTGCGCAGGAAACCCGGCAACGACCCGGGTTTATCAAGCCCTCCCGCGTATCCCACGCCCATGGATGAAACCCGCTCCATCCCCCACCCAGCGCGCCGCGGCTGCGCTCGCATGGCACTCCGGATAGCCGCCGTTGCCGTGCTGCTCGCGCTCTCATCGCCTGCGCACGCGCGCCCCTGGGGCCGGCATGGCGGACCCGGCGGACCGCATCCCGCCATGGGAGCACATGGCCCCCGGATGGGCGGCGGATTTCAGCATCACGAAAATTTTCCGCGTGGCCCGCAACGCGGTCCTTACATGCGGTCGCAAATGAATCCCGCCCATGAGCATCTGCCGGAGTGGTACCGCACGCACCAGAACATGTCCTTCCAGCAGCAGGAGCGCGCACTCCGCCAACAGCCCGGCTTCAACCGCCTGAGCCCCGCGCAACGCCAGCGCGTCCTCAATCGCCTTCGCTACCTCGACTCGCAACCGCCCGCCGTCCGCCAGCGCATGATGGCCTGGCAGGAGGCCTTCGAGCGCCTTTCACCCGAGCGCAGGCAGGAAGTCCGCGCCGCGGCTCAGGCATTCCAGCGCATGCCCCCTGCCCGCAAACGGCAGCTCCGCAGCGCCTTTCACACCTTGCGCGCCTTGCCGCCCAACGAGCGCACGACCATCCTCAACTCGGCTCGCTTCCGTGCTGAATACTCTCCGCGCGAGCGCCACATCCTCGGCAGCTTGCTGTCGGTCCAGCCATGGCAGGCGCCGCAGCCGCCACCCCCGCCGCAGCCGCCGCGGCACTGACCCCATCGCGCATCTCCGCGCTCAAGACCATGCCGAAGCAAGCCGGCTCACCACCTGCCCATCATCGCCTCAGTTCGCCTTCGCCTTGCGCGCCACTGACAGCTCCAGCCCGGCCACCACTTCCCTGCCCGGCATCTGCACGCCTTCAATCTCCTGGTAGCCCGTGTTCGTGATGTTGCTCAGCCGCACATAAGGCCGCAGCCGTCCATCCTCTTTCGCAAAGGCCATGCCCCATACCGCATAAGGACTCTGCTCGTACCGCTCCGTCACGCCAATGCGCGTCTCCATCATGTATCCGGCCCTCCACACATGCGTACCCACCAGACTCGCATTGTTCACCGGATAGTTGAAGACGTACCGCGACTGCAACCCATGCAGCGCGCTCTGCGCACCGGTCAGCAGCGTCCATGAAGCCTTGATGTCGTTCGCCTCATCCGCGCGCCACTCTGCCGAATTCTCCCATCCCGTGAACTGGAAGTTGCTCAGGTTGGTCGCCTGCCACTTCTCATTCGCGTTGGCGCGCACGTAGTCAATCGCATGATGCTGCAGCGAGGTGAACACCGTCGACTCAAAGAAAAACTTCGCGCTTGCAAACCAGTCCACGCCGCCTTCAAAATTCCATGCGGACTCAGGCTGCAGGTTCGCATTCCCCAGTGTCGTCGGGTCGCTGTAGTAAAGATCCAGGTACGTCGGCAGTCGAAATCCGTACCCCGCCGCGGCGCGCAGCTTGATGCGCGGCCTCACAAAGTAGCCGCCTTCGAGCATCGGGCTGGTCACGTCGTACCCGCCGCTGATGATCTCCTGCCGCAGCCCCGCGCTCACGCTTGCCTTGCGCGTGCGCCATGTCCCATCCAGGTAGCCCGCGCCCCAGTTGCGCGCATGAATGCCGAGATCGTTGCTGTGGATCCCGTCGCCGTCGCCCTCAAGCCCGTAGTAGAGCTTCAGATTCGCGCCAACCGCGTCATGGCGCCGCAGCGTCGCTTCCCAGCTTGTATCGATGTGGTTGTTCTCATAAATCGCCGGATCGTTCCGGAAGAGAACATATTCATCCGTGTGGCGACGATAACCAAACGCCGCCTGCATTCTGCGCCCAAGATCCTGTTCAATCGAGGCGAACCATCCCTTCGTCCGCTCATACGACGGATAGTTGCCATAGAAGTCATTCGCGCCAAACGCACGATCATCGCCGGCAAGCAGGATGTCCGTCGTCCCCAGCACGCTCTGCCAGCGCGACTCCGAACTTCCCTCCTCATCGCGATAGTCGCGGTCGTACATAAATCCGGAGGAAAAATCGCGCTGCCCCGCCAGCATCTCTGACCATCGCCGCCCCACCGCCGAAGCAACCGCCGCTTCTTCGTTTTCGCCGTAGTTGCCGCCGCCTGCTCGCAGCAGCAGCGCATCGTGCGTGGGCTTCACCGTCACAAAGTCGATCACGCCACCAATCGCATCCGACCCATACAGCGTCGACCCCGCTCCGTGCAGTATGTCAATGCTTCCCAGGGCAACCAGCGGCACCGGGATGTCCATGTTGTTGTGCGAAGTCTCGGGATCCGTGATCCGCAGCCCGTTCAGCAGCACCAGTGTCTGCTCAAACGAAGTCCCGCGAATGGAAATATCGGCCTGGCTTCCGCCGCCGCCGCGCTGCTCCACATACGTCGACGCGTCCGTGCGCAGGTAACTTTCCACCGTCGAATAAGCCAGCGGATGCTTCTGCGTGTTCATCACCGCCGTCGAGCGGTCAGACTCGCCCAGAGTCACCGGTTCAGGATTCCCGACAACCACCACTGTCGTCGACACCGGCGAAACAGGAGTGGAAGTTTTTGTTTGTGCGTAGACGGAAACTGCCGCAAGCAGCGGCAGGATATAGATTGCTTTCATTCCTTGATTAGAATGCCGGAACTTGCCTGATCTGTCACCCCTGCTCTGACTTTAATTCGCCCTCTGCACGAGTCCAGGGACCATCACCCCTCGAAGCACCGGCGCATTTCATTACGCAGTTCTTTTTGTCACTCAATCGACTACATTTCCCGGGATTTCCGCAATCGCCCCGCAAATCTCCCGTCTTCCGCAAAAAGCAAAAGAGCGGGAATTGATTCCCGCTCTTGCTTCTGGATCCGGCAAACGGCAGCTCTACCGCCGGCCGTGTCCGTTCCCGTGATTGTTCGGATGACCTTGCGGCCGTCCATGATTCTGTGGCCGGCTGAAGTTTTGTCGGCTCTGGTTCTGCGGCTGCGAATTGAACCTCTGCTGCGGCCGGTTAAAGTTCTGCCGCCCGCGATTGAAGTTCTGCTGGTTGCGGAACTGCGGTTGTGGCCGGTTGAAGTTCTGCCGGTTCTGGAACTGGTTCTGTGGCCGCGGATTGAATCTCTGCTGCGGCCGGTTAAAGTTCTGCGGCGGGCGATTAAAGTTCTGTTGCCCGCGATTAAAGTTCTGCTGGTTGCGGAACTGCTGCGGCTGCCGCTGGTTGAAGCTCTGCCGATTACCGAATGCGTTCTGCTGCCGCTGGTTAAAGTTCTGTGCCGGCCGCGGATTAAAGTTCTGCTGCCCGCGATTAAAGTTCTGCTGGTTGCGGAACTGCTGCGGCTGCCGCTGGTTGAAGCTCTGCCGATTACCGAATGCGTTCTGCTGCCGATGACTATTGAAGTTCTGCGCCGGCCGCGGATTGAAATTCTGCCGCCCGCGGTTGAAGTTCTGCTGCCGCCCCGGCGCCGCATGGAAGTTCGGGTTCTGGAAATTCGGTCTGCCATGAAACTGATGATTGCGGTCGAAACCCTGCGCGTGCCCATTCGGACCGCGGCGGAAATCCGCCCGCGCCCAGTGCCGGTCGAAACCTCCGAAGTGCCCGTAGTTGAACACCGAGCGGCTGCGCGAAATGTAACGCCGATGACCGTAATAGATCTCATGACGCCGCCAGTCCGGACGCCAGTGCCCCCAGCCCCAGCCCCAGTGCGTGAAGGAAACAATCGCGATGCCCACTCCAAAACCGATCGCCAGTCCGCCAAAGTACACCCCCGCCGGTGGCGGCGCATAGTAGCTATACCACGGATGAATTACAGGTCCATACACATTCCATGGATTGTAGTAAGGCACGTACACCACGCTCGGATTCGCCGGCATGATCGAAATGTACGCGGGCGAGTAGTTCACATACATCTGTGGCGTCGACCGTAGATAACCCGAGTCATACGCCTGCTGCCGCATTGCCTGCACGGCTTCCATTACATCCTGCGGCTGGTTGTAGTACGCGTTGCCGAGCTGCGACGTCCAGTTCAGATTGGACGCCAGGTCATTCAGCACCGAAGGAAACGCCGTCAGCGACTTCACGCTCGGATCCCAGGGCATCCCGTTCGCCATCTGCGCCACCTGGTCCGGCGGATATCCCTGGTACGACTGCATCCAGCGATCCGCATCCATCACCTGCGTCGGATACGTCGACGCCGCCAGCACCTGCGCAAGCAGCGCATCCGGATACAACGCCACTGGCGCCACCAGTTGATCCAGCTGATCCGGGCTCAGCGGCTGGTAGTAGCTCGGCTGGCCATACGGCTGACCGTACTGCTGCCCGTATTGCTGCGGATACTGCTGCCCGTATTGCGGATTGTATGGCTGACCATACTGCTGTCCATATTGCTGGTTATTCGGCTGACCATACTGCTGATTCGGAGGAGGCGGTGGGTAGTTCTGCCCATACTGCTGCGCGTACACATCGCCGATACTCATCGGAATCATCAGGTACGCCAGAGCCAATGCCAGCCCTCGACGAAGCAGGGGAACCGCACCCGCCCGTGCCTTACTGTGCTCGAAGCTCCCAACCTGCTGTGTATTCGTACTCATAAAAGTCCTCATTCCGATGGCCGCCCAAACATTCCGCAGTACCACCTGGAATACACCTCATCAGACACTCCACGATCGTCATTAGTTGCGAAAAATCGCCAATAATGACGCGGCCTTCAGAGTAAATTAAGGTTCGCCGCCTCGCTACCGCGAGTGCCTCTGCCGCAA
>JAJZAL010000242.1 GCA_021799405.1 Acidobacteriota bacterium | reverse complement strand
GGCTATGAACAACATCGTCGCAGACAGTCTGCTCAAGAAGGCCGTTCCGCGCGGAGCGAAGAAAAGAATTGCTCTCCCTGTCGCCGGCGAGAATGCTCAATCAAAGAAGACGGTAATGGATCTGCTTGACGCGGTGGGCTTTGACTCGCTGGATGCGGGATCACTGTCCGAATCATGGCGCTTCCAACCTGGAACGCCTGCGTATTGCCCTGACCCGACGATCAAACAGCTTCCGAAGTTGCTTGAGCGCGCCAAGCGAGACAAGGCACCTGTGAGTCGAGACACGGCAGCGAAACTGATGGCGAAATTGCCTCCCGACTACCCCCCGCAAGAGTTGGTGCGTGTATCACGCTTGTCTGCCGGCCTCGACCTGCTGAACCCAAGAAGTTGGTTTGCGCTGCTGCACCTATTATCTGTAGCAATTCGTTCAAGGTGATGGCAGTCACTATCGCGACACTTGTGACACGCTTTTACCTGCTCCGGTTAGTCTATCTGACGCTTCGAGAAGCGTCCAAAGTGAATCGGTCTGCATCGTGAAATGAGATAACCAGCGCCGCTGCTGCTGCCGATTCTAACCTCTTGAAAGTCCACCAAACTCCAGTCGAAGCTTGCTGCACCGAGTTGCACTGTCGAGCACTCAAGCGCAGTCGAAGACACAAGTTGAGTTTGGTTTGCAATTTGCATCCTGTCTCTCATTAAGGCTTTCACTGCGGCCACAAATGCAGTTTTCCGCCTCCCTTGAGAGAGTTTCCTTGCAGACAACCAGAATCTGGTCGACTGCGGTTACAGTGCAGAATGGAACCTTTTCGTACTGGTGACACAGCGCCACAATTCCGTGACCGCAGCTAGAACGGCGACCTGATGCCATTCTGGGCTGGAACGGTGCGAGTCACCCCAGCAAATCCGGATGCCGAGGTGGTTCAGGCGGGCAAGGCTTTCGAGGTTGTTGGCAGTCTCATAGTCACCGGGCGCAGAAGGCAGGCCGAATGACCTGGCCAGGGCCTGCACAGCGTTCTGGCGGGCCCCTGCCCGGAATCCCACATAGCGAAGAGTCGGACCGTCGAGGTCAAGTTCGTCTACCAACTTGAAGAGCATCTTGCCGTATTCGGCATCATGTGCATCGCTGATGATTACGTAGCGATGAGTTGTCGCGGCGTAGCAGTACCCCGACACAGCGCTACGCACCAGATATGGCTGGCGTCGGGCCACAGTCATCAGTTTCCGCGCGAGCGATACAGATCTTTCCCATGCTTTCTTCGAGAGGTGAAGCGGTGGAAGGGCAGTAGTTAAGCTCGGGTTGAGGGGTGGTACGAACCAGCGGGCTAACTGGGCATCGGATGGATTGCCCGATTTGTTCATCAACGCGCATCGAGGCTGTTCAGAGCCGGCTGGTTGCTCTCGTTCCGCAGATTCGGTCGTGATCCTTTCCAGACGACTCCGGATGTAGGCGCACATCGTCTCTGGAATTTCGAAGGAGTCAGTCGCTTCACCGGTGCTGAACGTCCGGAAGATGTAGCCGCCATACAACTGGAACCATTCGGCGCAGTTCATTACGGCACCATTCAGCGGAGTGATGCTTTCCGCTGGAGACCAGTATTCCCGATAGAGCGCTAGGTTGCTGGGACGTCCTTCCTTCGCCGAAATTCTTCTCGAATTCATATTGTTGCTACCGTCCATGAGGATCCTCTGCTACAGGGCTCACGCCGAGAACTGTCCGCAGGAACACCTGGAGCAGGATTGACCGACGTGCCATCCTGACAAAATCTCAATACTCTCTCTTGGGGGCCATTTCGTCTGTCCTCCTTGGAAGCGTCGTTTCTCAGCAACATCCAAAGGAATCCGGCCGGTGGTTCGCTTTCGCTCCCCTCTTAACCGTTTCTACAGCCGTTCAGGGACGAAATCCGCTGGGATAGTCGCAAGTCCTTTTTACGCGTAGGCCATGTGAGCGAAGCAGGCCAGCAGGGCATCAGTCTGCTCGCCGCCATGGAGGTGACCGGCCAACCGACGATGGCGATTGACAACCGTTCCTTGCGCAGTCAACTTGCCCGGGAACGGTCTGGCGCGGCGGGGTCCTGACCAAACACGCCGGCGAATTGTTCAACGACCGCTGGGTCATTCCGGGGTCAGGAAACATTCAGTTCTCCGGCCGCAACTGGGGTGTACCAGTCCAAGATATGCAGGTAGTGTTCACAGGTCGTCGCCGACGCGCCATGGCCCATCAGCAGCGCAATCGCCTGCAGATCGCTGCCGCGGATCCCCGCCACCTTGAACAGATCCAGGCGGAACGCTTCCGGGTCCGCAATCCACGCAAGCGTCAGCGGGTGGTGGCGGAACACCTGCTTTGCCACCAGATGCAACTCTGGCCATAGCCGAAGTAGCATGAGGTTTGCAAAGGCGTGACGGCACTGATGCAGGTGCCAGTCGGGTATGATGGGCGGACGGCCCTTCACCTTCTTCGTGAAGGCATCCGTCAGTGCATCGACCACTGCGTCGAAACTCATTGGCTTTTGGTAGTCTGCCTTCTTCTTCGCACCCACCATGTGGAAGAGCAGGGCGCCGTCGCCGCCTTGCGTGCGAACCTCCTGGACCCAGTCGAGTACTTCCCGCAATTCCTCAACGGGCATCAGCACCCCCAGAGGCAGATCGCGAAGCGCGTTGGCGGTCTTGAGCTTGCGCAAGAGCCATGGCCGGACGCGCAGGCGAAGGTCGGTCGTCATGAGGTCTTCATTCGGCAGGGGACGATCCAGATCCGAGACCCGCAGATAGGCAATTTCGGCGCGTCGCAGTCCACAGCGGAAGGCCAGGATCAAAGCCACACGCGCCGTCTTCCTGAGGTGAACCTGGGATTGATTGACGTTCGGGCTATCAAACCATTCGAGCGCCTGCCGGAACTCGTCGACCGTGATCATGGAGGCGTCAACTCGGATCAGGCCTGCCGGCGGAAGCTTCGTCGTCAATTCTTCTGAAGCCTGCTTGCCGCGATTCAGGTAGGTGATGAAGTTGCCGAGAGCTTTCAGCAGGGCGCGCGAGTAACCTGCCGCGTCGCGATCTGGGTCCGACTTTGGGAACTCGGGAGACGCAGTATTCCAACCGGGCACATTGCCAGGCGCAGATCCGGACGACTCGGCAGGAACCTCCGCGTCCGATGTGCCGTCCGCAGCTTCTTTGGCGATGGGCGGAGAGGGAAGATCCAATCCTTTGTCGGCCAGGGTACGCTGCGAATACTGCCGGCGATGGTAGTACGCATCGTCATCAAGTACCTGCTCGATGAGTTCCTCCCAGGCGATTTGATCGGCGAGCAGGCTCTGCCATTTATCGCCTGCACGCTCCTCGTCCCAGGCAGCGAACTTCAACATCAGGCGGTTCGCTATAAGGAACACGTATTTGTGGACCGTCGAGGTTTCAAACGACTTCCTTCCAATCAGAAATAGAGCATAGCCGGCCAGAGTCTTTCCGCAGAACCCGCCACTCTGCACCAACCGTTGAAGGCCCGGCTTGTCATGAGCATCCGCTCTGACCAGTTTGCGCAGATCCTGCATCCAGGGCCATGCTCGAACGTCTTCTTCAAGGATCTCCTCGGCATCACCGGGGAGATCCTCCTTGCCCTTCTCGTCCGCTGGCGCCGAGAACGGCAGCACCGGAGGCGAGGATCTGCTGATTCGCTGCATCGTGGCGAGATTGAGTGCGTGGGACCGAACCGCGCCGGTTCTGACCCCTAGCACGGAGGTGCGCATCCTCAGAATCGCCATCTGGCACGCCGCTTCGATCAGCGGCTTGATCTTGATCTTCAGCCTGTTCCCGCCCGATGTGACTTTGATGGCTTCGATCGCGCGAACCGCCGCACCGCTATCCTTTGCGCATTCCGCGAAAAGTGTCGCGAGGTACTGCTGTGCGCCCTGATCCTCCATGAGGGATCGCATGACGTTCAGTGATGCGCCCTTCGGATGCAACAGGCGCTCAATGCGATTCGTAGCGGTCTTGTTCACGATCTCGATGGGAATTGCGCCAGACCACTGATCGAGTACGATGCGCCTGCGTTGGCGGAGCGAACGGACCAGGGCGGGAACTGCATCCGCATCGAGGATCTGGAAGTCGACGATCAACCTGACCGCGAGTTGCCCGAGCAGACGGGCAGGCTCGCTCGCCGGATCGCCCTCAGCATGCGCATCAAGCCATTTTTTCGCCTGTCGCCATACCTGTTCGGGACCCTCGAATCCGCCGGCGAGAATATTGTCGTACTGAGGAGGCTGAAAGGCAACGCGTGTCGCCAGCTTGCCGTGGAGCACCTCGTAGGTGTCGCCGATTCTCTGGTGCAGCGCGTCCATGAGCCGATCCAACCGGGCCGGCCCCGACTCGGAGATCAGGACGAGATCCTCCAGTTGCTCGATCTCGTGATGCTGCAGCTCCGGCTGTTTCTTCCTCAAAAGACGGACCGCCGCAGGTAGATCGCTTGACGCGAGAATTTGCTCGATGCGCTCTTGGTGAGGGATCACCGAGGTTCCTCCCCTGGGATCCAGGTGAACCCCAAACTATCAAGGATGGCGGGAACGACGGCGTTGATGCGCGCCAAGTAACCCGGCCAGTCGAAACTGGAAAAGGGCGACCACGGCTCCCGGGCCTCCCACCAGTGACCCATATAGACCTCTGCATCCTCGTGCGACAACCCAGCCTTGCGCACCAGGAACCGCATCAACTTGCGCGGTGCGTTGACTTCGAAGGGAAAGTCGTCTCCCAGCTGGTCCTCTACTGTCTTTGGCGTGATACGGAGGGCTCGCTTGCCATCGTCCAGAAAAAAGAGCGGCGAGTTCTTCGGAAACCGATGGCTCTTCAGGTGTTTGCGTATCGCATCGAGCCGTTGTTCGATCGCCTTCATGTGATCGAGCAGACGTTTATTGGCCAGGATCAGACGCGTTTTGTGGTGATCCTCAAAGTCCTTGTCGCTCAGGATGGCGACCTGATGGTGTCGGGCGAAGCGTGAACTCTCCTGGTACGCATTTTGAATCGACCGCGTTGCGAAGCTGAAGAACTGGTGCCAGACGGTATAGAGCACAGCGGCATTGAGGAGTTCGCCATGATGCTGGGGCTCGAAGGCGTGTGGAGAGATCGCAAAAAACTGCTTGCTTGCCGCCTCCAGGCGGCTCACTTTCTCCTTTACCAGTGAGACCCGTGGAACCGCTCGTGCCCCCACTACCGCCGAATCGGCCGAATCAGGCAAGTCGAATGCCGTCGGAGGCTCACCCCACAGAATCTCTGAACTCTGGTCGAATTGCGCACGCGCTTCCGTCACTTCGAGCACAGCGTAGTGCATTTCGACAGATGCCAGATGCGCTCGCTGCCCGAGGATGAGGCATGAACTGGCCAACTCGCCCCCAGTGACCTGATGAAGTGCCTGCCACCTGAGCCCGGCAAGCCGGCCCGGGGTGACGTTCTCGCAGCCGCTTCGCCGCTTGATCCATCGGAGGGCTTCGGCAACATCATCGTTCTCGGATCTGAACAGCACGGTCCGGACCGTGGCCATACGGCGGTATTTATCGACGAGTTCCGTCACCAGCCTGGAGGCGGGATAGCGCAGAAACGGGGCGAGAGCCATTTGCATACCTTGCGGCACTTCAAAAATGGACTCATATTCGGGAGCGATCGCATCCCACTTCCAGATGCCGCAATCTCCCCGACCCTTACTGGGTGGCTGATAGCTGAAGGACGCCATCTGGACCTTTGGCTCAACCGCCAGCTCGATTACGTCTTCCATTTTGCGGCCGGAGTCAATCGACAGGGCCACCAGCACAGCCGACTTCAAATCGCTTAGCTGCATCTCGGGGGAGGTCAAGGCTGTTTCAAGGGTCGGCAGGATCGCTCTATGGAATTCCCTCAAGGAGAGGTGGTCCGAACTCCAGGGCATAAGGCTTCTGTTGATCTCTCTGCTTCTCCAGCGAGCCCGCGCAATTTGCTTCGCATCCCCCGTATTCTTCGCCCCCGGGACGTTGGCATGGATTCCCGAGAGTGATCCGAGCTCGGCGGGGTGGAGACCGAGTTTCCTGGCGGCGTCAAGCGGCGATGTAAATTTGTGCTGCTCCTTATTCCGGGTCTCATTGTCCGTGTTCGGGTCGTCGGCGTCGGTGGGCGTGCTTAACCGGTAGGTAGCTCCGCTGTCTAATCCATCTTCATCATGATTCTCGATGGCGAACCGGATCCGATCAGCGCCATGCTCAATGTGCTCGGGATGGCTCTTTCGGCAAACCTTCCTGAATCCTTTGCTGCCTTTGCTGCCCTGCCCACCGTGTCGGGCACCACGTTCTACCACAACATGATTGAAGATCTCGGTGAATATGGAGCCAGCCTCGCTGTCGACGCTGTCTGTCCAGCTCTCAAGGTGCTTCCGAAACAAAGGTGGACTCAGGCATGAATCAAGCGCTTTGAGCAGACCAGCGAAGGTCGATAGACGGCGAACTGCTTTCCCAAGTTCAATGGGAATTCGCATCTCCCTATCGTTCTCGGTCGCGCTCAATATAACGGCCAGCGTTTGCTCCCGTTCACCTGCCTTATGGAAGGCTTCACGCAGCCGTGCATAAAGGATATGCATCTGGAGAAGCGCGTAGTTGGTTCTCAGGTCCTCATCTTCACTCGCGGCACAAAGCATTGCCCACAGTGGGTGCTTTTCGATATATCCATACATCGGGTTGAGCCATGTTGTTGTTCCATCCGCGCGGTGCTGTACCTTCGGCGGTGGCTTTAGATGGGGATATTTCCCTACAAGCATGGATGCTTTCGCGTTCACCTGTTCGGCAAGGAATTGGTACGCCGAGAAAGGCTTGACCCGAGTCCAGCAAACTCTTCCATCAAAACCGCGTTGCAGAGCCTCCGTAACGTAAAGCAGGCAGCGCAGATCCTCCGGCCCGCCGGTCAGAAGCAGAAGATCGTCAAGGGCCCGAGCAAGGTCAGGTGAGCCGATTTGGTCCGTCAATGCCCCTACCTGCGAATTTGCACTTATATAGCGAGTCGAAACCACTGTCATTTCAAGACTCCCGCAATCCATGGTCCGGAGGTGTCACGAGAAGTCGGATCGAGGCCTCCCCAGCGTCTGCTCGAACAACGGAAGCGAGCAGCACGAGATCAAATGTCATGATTCAGCTATCGGCAGAACGGATACCTTCCTGAAGTGGGTCTTTCTCCGGAACTCTCTCCATCAATGAAAGTTGCGAACCGTGATCCCACTCAATCCCGCAGGCTAAAGACGCAGTGCTGGATTGGCTGCTGTGGTACAACCGCCAACGCATGCATTCGACCTTGAACTATCTGAGACCGGCGCAATTTGAACACTGCCTGCAGAACACCAGCGCACAGGCGGTAGCCTGAGATCTGTGGCAACCGAAGCCGACGGCGGAAATGCGGTGGGTGGAAAGCATGGAAAACAATGAAACTGTCTTTCCGCTCTTCCCACCTACCTCGCAAATCGATCAAACCGATTTCCACGTTCCCATTGCTGCGATTGCCACGAGATGAATTAATCTCTCAAAGCCAGCCAGCTATTGGATACGCATTCTGAGGGCAAGGTCATTTAGTTGGTCTCAGATGGTGGTTCCTGCGCGGAAATTGGCTTACTGAAAAGTACTCGATTAGGCGGCGGCGGCCGATCTTAAGGCTTGCCAGCTGACCGCTGGCAATCAGATAATCAACAGAGCGGGTAGAAATACCGAGTGCAGACGCGCACTCTGTCCTACTCAAAAGTAATGGTGCGACGCGGATTTGGGACTTAGGTGAGTTGCTCATAGTGCCCACCGTAAAGGGGTACGAGCCATGTGTGAAGTCGTACTGGAAGCCTCCATAACGGAGGTGTATCCA
>JAJZAL010000241.1 GCA_021799405.1 Acidobacteriota bacterium | reverse complement strand
GTAGAGACGCCGATGCTTTTTGAAGAAGAGGCTGAGATAGAGAACGGGCTCGCGCAGCACTTCCTCGGCACAAAGCATGAAGGTGATGAGTAGCCTGCCGACTCTGCCATTGCCATCCAGGAAGGGATGGATCGATTCGAACTGTGCATGTACGAGGCCGGCCTTGATCAGCAGGGGCAACGATGAGCCCTCCTGATGGATGAAGGTCTCCAACTGGCCCATGCAGTCTGTGACATATTCAGGTGGAGGTGGAACGTACGCCGCGTTACCCGGCCGGCTGCCGCCGATCCAGTTCTGGCTTTTTCTAAATTGCCCCGGCTGTGCGTGGCTGCCGCGCCCCTTCGCCAGGAGCACCTCGTGAATCTCGCGGATGAGTTACATATGCCTAAATTGATTGACTTGACGGGCCAGTGTTTCGGCCGCCTTACAGTACTACACCGTGGCGCCGATGCAGGACGCAGCGTTGTATGGATTTGCCAGTGCGAGTGTACCCCAGAAGCAAAGATTCCAGTCAGGGGCGCATTCCTGAAGAGCGGCAAATGCAAGAGCTGCGGTTGCCTCCGTGCAGAGAAGGCCAGGAGCCGAGGATTTGATTTAACTGGCCAGTTGCTTGGCTGCTGGAAGGTTCTGGAGCAAGCTCCTAATCGCGGCATGCAGCGGTACTGGCTTTGTGAGTGCATATGTGACAAGAAGACTCAGAAAGAAGTTAGCGCAGCCAGTCTGCTTACTGGCAGAAGCCGGTCTTGTCACCATGTGCGAATTGAAGCCCTGCCCTTAGCGGCGTAATTGTGAGGCCACCATAAAAATGACTACTACAGAAAGACCTATCGAACTCAAAATCAATCGCAACATAAAACACGGCCATGCCCGCAGAGGCCATCAAAGCCGCGAATACAACGCATGGCTCAATGCAAAGAAACGCTGCTTCAGACCGAATAATCCAAAGTATGCGGACTATGGAGGCAGGGGAATCACCATGTGCCCTGAGTGGAAGGACAGCTTTCCAGCATTCCTTCGTGATATGGGGCCTGTCCCAGATGGATACAGCCTCCACCGTGTCGACAATGACGGCAACTATGAGCAGGGAAATTGTTGCTGGGCCAGCAGGAAAGAACAGGATCGGCACAAGCGGAACAACAAGTATTTGGAACATGGCGGCGTGCGGCAGACGCAGGCGGACTGGGCTAAATCGCTCGGCATGTCTTCTTCAGAACTGCACCAGAAGCTTATGCACGGTCACGCCCTCGCCGAATTGATCGAGGGCCAGCAATTGCCGATGGCCGCATAGCGGAGGCTGCGGCAAATCGCAATCACGTAGTTATTCAACCAAGCCCCTCGCCGTTCCTTCGGCAGGGGCTTTGCTGTCTTCAGTGATTTTGCAGCAGGACATATACGAAAGTAGGAAGACAGTTGAATTTAGATACAGTACGAGAGCCCATCCCAGCTTCGCTGGCACCAGCGGGGACAGATTCAAATAATTTAAGTACGCTAGCGATTCAGCCACGGAAGCCTTACCGGAACTTCTTTCGGAAGGCTGCGAGAAAATCCGCTAAAATTGCTTCCACGGCTGGTTCTACAGCACGGAACGGAGAATCTGTGCGGCGTAGACGATTTCAACGTGGGAGTGTTCGTCTCAACAAGAACAAGACGGTATGGCTTGGCGAGTATGCAGAGTACGTGCTGGACGCCAACGGTGCAGAAAAGCGTATTCGTCATCAGATCGTTCTCCGCCCGGTAAGGACGGAAGACAAGACCATCGGGAAACGGGAAGCGCAAAGGCTATTACAGCCCTATGTGGACCGCGTGAACGTGGCCTTGGCAGCGCCGGTCAGAGAACGGAAATCGGCAACCTTTGAGGCATTCGCGGAGATTTGGGAGCGTGATTACCTATCGCTGTCGAAGCCCTCAACCCAATCAGGTGCAAAGAGCACATTGAAACGGCTGAAGGCAGCATTCGGACGTAAGGACATGCGGGCGATTGACGCTGGGGATATTCAGCGGTTCATCGCGTCCAGCATGGCAGAGGGGCTTGACCCGAAAACGATCCGCAACCACTGGGGAATGGTAAGCCTGATTTGGAATGCCGCCCTCGCCCAGAGGTACGTGGACGCTCTGCTCCCGAAGCCGAAGCTACCCCGGAAGCCAAAGAAGATGGCCAAATACTACACGCTGGAGATGTGGCGCGGATTATTGCGGCGTCTCAGGGTGAACATCGCGCCTTGTATTGGCTTGCGGCGGAAACCGGATTGCGCAGTGGTGAACTTGCAGGGCTGAAGCTGACTGACCTTGACGGCGAAACACTCACCGTCAATCGTTCTGTTTGGCACTGCAAGGAACAGTCTCCGAAGACTGACAATGCACTTCGGAGTGTTGCCGTGTCACCGCAACTGGTAACGCTCCTGTGGGAGCAAATCGCATGGCAACGGGCGAAAGAGACAGAGTACCTGTTCTCTGTGTCCACCGGGCAGCCATTGGACATGGACGTATTCCGACAGCGCAAGCTGAAGGTACTGCTCAAGTCCTTGGGCATCCCACAGGCAGGGTTTCACGCCTTCAGGCATTTCAACGTGGCAGTGCTGGACGCCTTGCGCGTTCCGCTGAAGACGATTCAGGAACGCATTGGCCATGCGGTCACCGGATCGTTCACGCTGGATGTGTACGGCGGAAAGCCTGAATGGGAACGGAACCTTGAGGCTGCGCGGGCAGTTGGCGCAGAGCTTGAGAAGGCCGTTACGGAAACTGAAAAGAAGATGCAGGACGAAACCAGAGCCGGTCTTAATGACGGCTTAACTCCTATTCGCACGAAAGGCTTGGAAGATTGCGTCTCCCAAGCCCTTTAGATCCTGCAATTTAATTGGTTGCGGGGGGCGGATTTGAACCACCGACCTTTGGGTTATGAGCCCAACGAGCTACCGGGCTGCTCCACCCCGCAGATTTAGTTTATCAATGACGGAAAATGGGGTCAACCGGAACTCCGGAGCTCATTCCCGGTCGGCGAAACCGAGCCCCCGAGGATCCGCACTCTTGGACATTAATTACAACAATGCCCGAGAGCGCTCGGCTGTGCGCTTGAGTGCACGCCGGAGGCAGCATGAACAATCCGAGGCATCGCACTGCGGCAAGACTACCTTCAGCACCATGAGAAATTACTCAAAAATGGCATCCATGGGCTCAGGACTCGGAGGAAGCGCCTCACCTCATGTGCAAATATTTGTCGCTGCGTATCGCCTGCCACTCGGGACGTGGTTCTCAGTGCGCATTAGAAGACCCCATCGGTCTGCTCAGGACCAGCGGCGTCGTCATCAGCGCGAGTCGCAGCCAACGATCTCCCGGCGCACCCAGCCGAATAAACCCCAGGGACTCCCTGCGGCCATTGCGGCTGGAGTCTCTGTAATGCCAATCCGGTTCTCACGCCTGGGCGCGCGGTTTTGGCGCGTACGTCCCGGGTTCAGCCCGAAATCCGATGGCGATCCGATTCCAGGTGTTGATCTGAGCGATGGCCAGTGTCAATTTCACCAATTCCGCTTCCGTGAACTCGCGGCGCACTTCCTCGTAGACCTCGTCGGGCGCATGGCCCTGCTGAATGTTGGTAATGGTCTCGGTCCATGTGAGCGCGGCCCGCTCGCGCGGCGTGAAGAACGGAGTCTCGCGCCAGGCCGAAAGGGCGTAGAGGCGCTGTTCAGTCTCGCCTGCTGCGCGGGCGTCCTTGGTATGCATATCGATACAGTAGGCGCAACCGTTGAGCTGGGAAGCGCGCGTCTTGACCAATTCGAGCAGTGAGGGCTCAAGCCCGCTGCCGCGAATCACTTTCTCCACCCCAAGCACGGCGTGGACACCTTCGGGGAATACTTTGGCATAGTTCAGCCGTTCTGCCATCGATGACCTCCAAGCCGTTGGATGCTGGGGCGGGCAGGGAGTTTCAGGCGTGGAAATCCTCTTCGCATTTCCATCTTTCCCGCCTGCTCGCACCGATCATCGCCGGCGCGGAACTTTTCCGGGGTGGCGGGGTCTTTACGAGTGACGGCCTGTGGCAGGAGCCGTCTAAGGCTGTTCGGGGCCTGTCTGGGAGGGAGTTCCAGAAACATCGATGCGAATCTCTTCCCGCAGTGGAACGGACGCCGCAGCATCGTAGATTCGCAGAGGACGAACATGAAGACGAAAAAGCCAGTACTGCAAAGAGCTTTCCTTCAGGTTTTGGCAGGGACCCTGGCGGTGTCTCTGTGCGGCACAATAGCGCTTGCCCAGGACACCGCGGCGGCTCCGGCGCAGCAGAATCCGCCGGCCGCGGCGGGCGGCCAGCGTACAGACGCGCAGATCGAGATGGATGTGGTTCACGCTCTCGACGCTTCTCAGCCGCTGAAGAACGACCTCATCACCGCTGCCACCATCCAAAGCGAAGTGACTCTTTCAGGCGTCGCTGCCAGCGAGTCAAACAAGGAACTGGCTGGTTCGATCGCCGGCAAGGTGGCGGGCGTCACCAAGGTAAACAACAATCTGAAGGTCGGCAACCCGCAACAAGCGCAGAACCCGCAAGATACGCAGTCGCCAATCGCGGAAGGCGAGGGAGCGCCGCAGACGGCCGGGAACGAGCCGAATACCATGCCTGCGCCCGCTCCGGACAGTGGGACATCCGGCCGGGGACCGTATAACCCGGCCCCGTCTGCTCAGGGACCGTATAACCAGGGACCGTACAATCAAGGACCGTACAATCAAGGTCCGTACAATCAAGGTCCGTACAATCAAGGTCCATACAATCAAGGTCCTTACGCGCAGGGACCATACAGCCAGGGGCCGTCTAATAGGGAACCTTACAATCAGACCCCGTACGCACAAGAACCCCCTGCCTATGGTCCGACCTATAGAACCGCTACCGCTCCTGTAACGGTGCCCGCAGGTATGCTTCTGCAGCTTCGCACCAGCGAGCCGGTGAGCAGCAAGAGAGCGGCGGCAGGAACTCCGGTGCAGTTCACCCTCATCCGCGATGTCACCTTGGGCGGTGTTCTGGCGATTCCGCGGGGCGCAACGGTGCATGGTGTGGTGACCGAGGTGAAACAATCCGGCCCAATCAAGGGCAGCCCGGAGCTGGCGCTCACGCTCACTTCGCTGGACCTGAGTGGACGCAGCTATCCCCTGCAAACCGATGAGTTCAAAGTGAAGGGGCCGAGTAAGACCGGGCGGACGGCCGGCAGCGCGATCGGCGGCGCCCTGCTGGGCGCGCTCATCGGCGGCATGGCGGGCGGCGGAGGTGGCGCGGCAATTGGCGCGGTCAGCGGCGGCACCATTGGCACAGCGGCTTCCGCGGCAACGCGCGGGCCAACGGCTTGGATTCCCGCCGAGGCGCTCGTCACGTTCCACCTGGCGGCTCCGCTCACGGTCAATCCGGTGAGTCCGGAAGAGGCGGCGCGGCTGGCCCAGGGGCTCAATCAGGGCGGGCCCAGGCTCTATCGCCGCGGATATCCTCCGTATGGCTCGTCTTATCGCCCCTATGCCTATCCCTATGGGTATATGTACGGTTATCCGCCGGTCTACTACAGGCCGTATTACATGATGGGCGGGCTCTATTATTGGCGGTAAAAGCAGGAATGATAAGCCTGAGAGACGGGAAACGGGCATTCCATTCTTCGGGATGCCCGCAGCGCCCTCAGCGCAGGCGATTGCAGCAGTTTGATTTGCGGATCCGGAAGCGCTACGCCAAGGTGAATCGGCCCGTAAATGGGCGCGACGTCAAAAGCGTCCCGCGGAGGCGGGCATGATTCCGGCTCGTCTATTATAATGACTTAGAATCGCATCGAGCGAGAGGTGCGCATTTGCAGGGGTGCGGCGCCGGGTTTTCGCGCAGCGCGGAAGAATCTACCCTGACACGCGTAGAGAGATGAAGGTCTAAGTCCATCCATGATTCGTTTCCTGCAGACAGATAACCGCCTGGTGAAGGCGCTTCTGGTTGTTATCATCGGCGCCGCATCGGTGTCGATGGTCGTTTACCTGATTCCCGGCCTGATGGGCATGGGCGCATCCTCAAGCGATACCTTTGCGGTGGTTTATCCCCACTGGTATAGCCGCTTCTTTGCGTCCGGTGCAACGGTGAGTCAGACGCAGGTGGAAAAGGTGGCGCGCCAGCAGTTGATGCAGCGCAATCCCCAATATGCCGACAATCCCATGATCCTCAACTTCTTTGAGCAGCAGGTTGGCCAGCAACTGGTGCAGCAGGAGATCATGGTCCAGGAGGCAAAAAGGCTGGGGATTGACGTAACCGATAGCGATGTGCGCAACTACCTTCGCTCCGGTCCCACCGGCGCGGTGCTCTTCCCCAACGGCCAGTTCATCGGCAGCGACGCGTATGCTTCGCTGATCGCCAACCGGTTGGACATGTCGGTGGGCGAATTTGAAGCCGGCATCAAGCGCGATATTGCCATCCGCCGCCTGCAAGCGCTGATCACCGGCGGCGTTACCGTGAGCAATCAGGAGGTGCGCGAAGCCTACCGCAAGGCCAACATCAAGATCAAATTCGACTATGCGGTGCTCAGCGCCGACAGTTTGCGCAACCAGATCAGCCCCTCCGACGCCGAACTCCAGGCTTTCTTCAAGAAGAACGCCGCGCGCTACGCCAATGCAGTGCCGGAAGAGCGCCAGATTACATACTTTGCCTTCACCACCACCGACCTGCCCGGAGGCGTTCCGCAACCTACGCAGCAGGAGATTCAGCAATACTATAACGATCACCAGAGCGACTATTCGATTCCGGAAGAGGCGAAATCGCGCCATATTCTCATCAAGGTTGCGGACGGCGCCGATGCCAAGACTGACGCCGCCGCCAAGGCCAAGGCGGAATCGATTCTCAAGCAGCTTCAGAATGGCGCGGACTTCGCCAAGCTTGCCAAGCAATACTCCGATGACCCCGGCAGCAAGGACTCCGGCGGCGAGCTGGGCTTTGTGCGGCGCGGAACCATGGTGCCGCCCTTTGACCATGCCATCTTCACGCAGAAGATCGGCGAGTACACAATCGTGAAGAGTCAATACGGCTACCACATCGTACAGGTAGAGGCGCGCCAGGCGGCGCATGTACAGCCGCTCAGCGAGGTGCAATCCACCATCCAGGCTACTTTGTTGCGCGAGAAGGAGTCGCAGGCCGAGGAGACCTTTGCGCGACAACTTACCTCTGAGGCCATCAAGAACGGCCTCCAGAAGACCGCGGCGGCCCATCATCTGCAGTTGGCGACTACTCCGTACGTCACACAGCAGGGCATCATTGGCGCGCTGCCCGACAGTTCGCAGATCCTCACCAAGGCATTCGCTTCCAAGCAGGGTGATCCTCCGCAGGATGCGCCCACCGGCGAGGGTTACGCGGTCTTCCAGGTGACAGGAGTGCAGGCTGCGCATGCGCCTACCTTTGCCGACTGGAAGAGCCACGTCCTGGACGACTATCGCAATGATCAGCTTCCTGCGCTGCTCAACCAGAAGACCCGGGAACTGGCGAACGAGGCCAAGGATATGAACGACCTGGCCAAGGCAGCCAAGCAGCTGGGCGCGACGATGAAGACCAGCGACGAAATCACTCCCGCCGGCCAGGTGCCCGATCTGGGCGCAGTGGGCCAGGTGGCTCCGCAGCTCTTCAATCTTGCCGTGGGCGCCATCAGCGGACCGATCAACACGCCGAATGCCGGCGTCGTTGCCAAGATCATCGACAAGCAGGAGCCAACCGCCGAGGAGATCGCCAAGAACTTCGACCAGACGCGGGATCAGCTTCTGGAAGAACGGCGCAACGACGCCTTCAGCATCTTCGCCAGCAACGTGCTGGCGGAGTACAGGAAGCACAACCTCGTCCAGTTCAACACCAAAGCGCAGAATCC
>JAJZAL010000240.1 GCA_021799405.1 Acidobacteriota bacterium | reverse complement strand
ATAGTGCCGGCCCATATCGGCGTCCAGCAGTTTTACGTCACCTTTGCCGATATGAGGATAGGCGCGGAAATCCAGGTCGATGTTGACTCCCACCATACTTTCCGCAGCCGTTCGGATGCCGTCGCGAAACGGATCGAAGAATGCGGCAATCTCGCGCGGAAGGCGAACTGCGATACGCAGATGGCGATTGAGCTTGAGGCTCCTGGCGACGGCATTCGGCCTGTAGTTGAGCCTCTCCGCCATCTTCAGAACCTGGGCGCGAGTGGTTGGGCTGATTCCGGGCCGGTTGTGCAGCGCACGGTCAACTGTGCCAATTGATATTCCCAGTGACTTTGCGATTTCCTTGATCCCGGCGCGGCCCGGGTTTCCTTGGCTTTTCACGCTATTCTCTTTGGCTGCACGAACATTTTAGAACATGCGATCGCGCGACCGCGCCGCCGATTACCCAGTTGCAGAAAGCTTATCAAGCCGCGCCATGGTGCCGATTCAGTCTTCGCTCCCGCCTCAAAGCGCATTGACCGCTTCCGAGCCGTCAGACCTGCGACTTAATTCCTCGTGGCGATTACCGGAAGATGCGCGCTAGACATGAGAACCGGCAAGGCCATATCAACTCTCAATGGGGGAAGTGTGCTTAAGTCGGCCTCATTCGAAACCAGCGCGCGAACAGGTCAATCGTTCCACCCACGAATTCACCCATGATGACTAATGCAGGCAAATCGCTCTCTTGCTCACACCATCTATGCGTTTCGAGTAGCTGGTTTCTCACGTGACCCTAAGTGGCCGCTTTGGCCGAGCGCGGAGAATCTGTACCCTCTCGTGAACAGGGGCATCGGAAGGACCGCCGACAACGATTACGGCACATAGCAGCCAGCAACAAAACTATAAGCTCAGATATCCGCTATTCTATCCCCCTTGCCGTGTTGTCTCCATCGCTCATCGAAGGGGGAGCATCCTGCGGCGCGCTGCCCCACTTCATATTTGGCTTATCTCCCATCTGCAGGATCAGCGTGCCGCCATGCGCAATACTGGAATGCGGAAACCATGGCTTAGCGAGCGGCTCTCCGTTGAGCTGCGCTGACTGAATATATTTATTACGTGCCGACACGTTATGTGCAATTACGGTAAATATCTTGCCGTTCCCGAGACGAATTCTGCTCTGTGCGAAAATCGGGCTGCCGATTTCATAGACCGGACTGCCCGGACAAACCGGATAGAACCCTATCGCGCTCAGGACATACCACGATGACGTTTCGCCACCGTCGTCGTCACCCGGAATTCCCAGCGGCCCATCTCCGTACCATACGTCCATCAGTTGGCGTACGCGCCGCTGCGCCTTCCACGGCTGTCCGGAAAAGTCATATAGGTATGGGATATGAAAGCTGGGCTCATTCCCCTGCGCATACATTCCGACCAGGCCCGTCGCATCGGGAAACTGGCCAAGGAAGTGATACTTCGGGGTGCCGTATTGCTCAACGAATAGGCGGTCGAGCTTTGCATTAAACGCATCACGGCCGCCCATCAGGTGAATCAGTCCAGCGATATCATGCTGGACACTGAATGTATAAATCCATGTGTTGACTTCGGTAAAGTAATCCCGGCCACCCTGTCCGCCGCCTAACTTCGTATTGAAATCAGCAACCCATTTTCCATCAGCACTTTTGGGGGCCATAAAACCAATTGCCGGATTATAGACATTCCTGTAGTTATAGGCCAGCTTCCTGAAATAGCTTGCGTCCTGTTGTTTGCCCAATGCCGCTGCCAATTGCGAAACACACCAGTCGTCGTAGCTGTTTTCGAGAGTTACCGAAACGGCCTGACGGCGTTCACCTGTAACCTGCTCTACTGTCTCCTTTTCGCCGAGGGCCAGCGCAGGAAAGAAGCCTTTCTCGAAGTAAATATGATCCAGGCTTGTCAGCGGCGCTCTGCTCCAGGGAAGCATGGTCACCTCAGTGGCGTTCTTGCGCATCCCGGCATATGCTTTTTCTACATCGAAATCACGGTAGCCCTTTGCATAAGTGTCGAGGATCAACTCGTCTGCGTGATGGCCAATCATGACTGCCCGCTCTCCTGCGACGGAGGGAAAAGATGGCATCCAGCCGCTCTGCTCATACATGCGAATGTAGGAGCGAATCATGTCCTGCTGCTGCCCGGGATCGAGAAGAAGTTGCAGAGGATGAAGTGAGCGGAAAGTGTCCCAAAGGCCGTCATCCACATAAAAATCGTGCCCAGCGGCGTTATGAACCGTGCGATCGTATCCGCTATAGTACCTGCCATCCTCCGTGATGTCAGTCATACGGCCAAGGGAACGGTAGAGCGCCGTATAGAAGATGGTTTTTTGCCGATCGGTACCGCCAGTAACGGAAATACCGGAGAGAGCCTGGTTCCAGCGAGTGCGATTTGCGGATTTTACCTGCTCAAATGCCCAGCCGGGAATTTCGCGCTGCAGGTTGCGTCGCGCCTGCTCCACGCTGATGTAGGAAATGCCAAGCCGGGCTTCGATCTGCTCGTGAGTCGAAGTAGAAAAATCTGCGACAAATCCGATGCGGTCACCGGCCCGCGTAGCGTCAGAGCCGAGATCGCTATTTCGCCATGTCTTATAGGAGGAGAAGGGGCGTGAGAATTCAAGGTAGAAATATTCCCTCGTCTCCTGCGCTGAATTCGTGACGGTCTTACCCGGGGTCGGGATTGTTTGACTGCCGGAGATGGACCCATTTCCCGCAACCGCAAGCTTTGCATCGTCATTCAGAGTAAGAACAAGATGCGCCCGGTTGCTGGCAGGGAATGTAAATCGGTAGTAAGCCGCCTGACAGGTGGCTGTTAGTTCCGCCCGAATTCCCCAGGTTTGCAAGTCGGCTTCGTAATAGTAGGGCGTGGTAGCTTCGAAGTCGTGGTCGAAATCGGAGGCATAATCCGCAGGCTGCGTGCTGGTTGGACCCACTGAGGCCATGAGCATTGCCGGGCCCGCAGAGAACCCGTAAATCTTATCGGCCAGATATCGGTCGGTAATTCCGGGGGTTGTCACCGGCACAATACGAGCCATGCCGTAAGGGCACTGCACATACGGAATGGTCGCCGTAAGCAATTGACCGATGCCCCCGATATTGGGAGAAACATAGTCCACTGGATCCTTTGGCGGCTGCGCTGAAAGCGTGTAAGCAGCTGCGCCAAGAGCAGCCGAGATGAGCACCATCTTCAGATACTTTGTCATTGTTTCCTCTATCTGCTTCTGCGAACTGCGAACGAGCCGTGCCTGCTCGCTTCTTCTCTTCCCGCCTCCAACTTCATTGCGGATACTACTTCGATGCGAGAACCGATACGCCCAGCGGAGCAAGTGAGATTGACGTTACGCCACTTCGTCCGGCCATAAGGTCTTCCATCGGATGAGGCAATTGAATGTTATCGTGCCGGGCTTCAGTAAGATTCAAAAGGAAGTAGTAAGTCGTTCCGTTATCTTGCCGGCTGGTAACTTCAACGCTATATGGCGCGGCGATCAGTGGCTCAAGCTTGCTCGTAGCGCCTGCGATCAGCGCAATGGATCTGTAAAACTCATCATCCGCAGAATCGCAGCCGACATAGAAGACCCAACCTTTTTGGTATTGATTTCGTGTAACTGCCGGCCGCCCAGCCATTGGCCCTCCTCCGCGAACTGTTGCAATCGGCTCGGCACCGTGAAGTACGAGCGATTCAATGATCGTAAGAGGCTTGAATGTAACATCTTTCCCGGGGAACGTGATCCCGATCTGGTCTTGCAGTTCCTGATCAAGATTCCCATGGCTGGAATTGTATTCAAATAAATCGAGCATCGCCTCGGAGTGTACACCTGCAATGTCACTGAATGGGCCGGGGGCGAGCGTCTGTCTCATGCTGTTGTCCATGTTCTCGGTTGCAGCCCGGTAGTTGAGGATCAGCGTTCCTCCGCCTGCTGCAAACGCATGGAGACGTTGCACTGTTGCATCGTCGATGAGGCGCAGGTTTGAAGCGACAATCAGCTTGTACTGCGAAAAATCCGCTGATAAAGGGACAATATCGATATTCCGATGAAGCGCCTTGAAGCCTGCATAGTAAGACTGCGCCTCTCCGTTGTAACGCGGATTTGAATCTCCAACTCCGCCGAGACCCTGTGCCCATTCATTCGTAAAATCGTAGAGGACCGCGATCTCCGAATGCGTAGTTGCCGCGGCCAGGCGCGGACCGAGGCCTGCAAGCTCCTTGCATATCCGGTGCAGTGTAGCCTTTGCGGGATTGAGGGCGCCATCGAATCCTTTGATGAAAGACGGCCGATGCTGCTCGTTCCCCGCCAGCGGCCTGCGCCACTCGAAATAAAGATGCCCGTGTCCACCATGCGCCAGATCCATATAGGCCTGCAAGCGCAGGCCTTCAGCCAGCGCATCAGGAGGAACGTAGGCATTCTGTTCCGCACAAAGGAATCGCTGGTGCGGCCCGGCGCATCGGCAAAAGTCACTCAGAAAGCCGGAAGTATACTGGCGCTGAAATCGACTTATGCCGGGGGCGCTTACGTAATTGTCCCAAGCCGTGGCGTCCAGAAACTCCGCGGCCTTGAAGACATCGACGGACCACGTCGGAGCAGGCCAGTTGGTGAAGACAAACTGGTTTTCGGTTTTCGCGTGAAGGATATCTGCCTGTCTGCGGAGATGATTCAGGAACGAATCGGAAAAGAACTCGCGATAAGCGAGACTGATCGCGGGCTGCCACCCTCCTTCGGCGGAGTTTGTCGGAAAGTGAATCTGCGACCAATCGGAATATTGATTGCTCCAAAATGCGCCATTCCAGGCGCGATTCAGCGCTTCCAGTGTTCCGTAGCGCTTTTGCAGCCAAAGCTGAAACGCATGCTCGGAGACCGGGTCGTAGCTCTGGAATGGGAAGCCGGGCTCATTGTCGAGTTGCCAGCCGATGACGCCCGAATGATGGCCGTAGTGGTCGGCGAGGGCGTTTACGATGCGTGCGCACGCTGTCTCGTAATTCGGGCTGCTCGTGCAATAGCCTTTTCGACCGCCATACGTATAGGGCCCTCGATCGTTGCCGCTCAGGACGTCGGGATGTAGCTGATAGAGCCAGGGCGGAACGGACGCGGTTGGCGTAGCCAGAATGACGTGGACGCCATACCGGTTTGCCAGGTCGATGGCATTGTCCATCCAGGTGAAGTCAAATTTCCCGGGAGACGGCTCGAAGATTGCCCATGCAAATTCTCCCATGCGGACAGAGTTGATGCCCAACTGCTGCATCTCACGGAAATCGGTCTCCCACACTGTGGAAGGCCACCATTCCGGGTAGTACGCTGTTCCGACGAAGTAGCCTCCCCACGGGCCGGGCTTTGTGGCGTCATTCTCTGGTTTGCTCTGTGCAGCCCACAGAAACTCTGTATGCGGCGCAAGGGCAGCGGCTCCCGCAAGCGCAGCGAGTTTCCCAAATGCTCTTCTATCCATATCCAGATTCCTCGCAAGATAGAACGTCCCGGTTATGGGGGCATCCCTCAGAAGAAGTGCGGCCCCAATGATGATACTTCATCGATGAAAGAAGACCGGCTTGAAGATATACTTCGCGGAGATATAGAAGAGCCTGACGCCGGGCACGCCGGCCTGCGATCTGGGCGGCTCGGTGATCGGTCTCCCGTTGGCTTTCATTGACGTCTGCCTCGGATTGATCCAAGTCGGATGATTGAAGAAATTGAAAGCGTCGGTGCGGAACCCCTGGGCGGAGTGCTGCGCCCTTCCCGCGATCTGTGCTACCATGCCGACAATTGGCTCCCCTTGCCAATGCGAAAAAACCTGGAGGTCGCCGATGACTCCTTATTCACGAAGGCATTTTCTCAAGACGGGCGTGGTCGCGGGCGCGCTGGCAAGCACCGAGACCCTGGCGATAGCCGCGGAACGCCGAACCGCGACGGACTGGGTGACTCTGGGCAAGTCGGATGTGAAGGTCACGCGGCTGGCATTGGGCACCGGCACCTTCGGCGGCAGGGTTCAGCAGCAGATCGGGCAGGAAGGGTTGACGCGGCTGGTGCGTCACGCCTATGACCGCGGCATCCGCTTTTTTGAGACCGCGGAGTCGTACGGCGAGTCACAGCAGATGCTGGCCGTGGCGCTCAAGGGAATTCCGCGCGAGAACTATAAGCTTATGTCGAAGGTGACCACGCGCAGCGGCGTCAATCCCGCGCAGAAGCTCGACGAGATGCGCAAAAACTCGAATACCGACTACTTTGACATCATGCTGCTGCACTGGCAGCACACCGATACCTGGCCTGAAGATACCCGGAACTGGCAGGACGCCATCCTCCAGGCTGAGGCAAACAAGACCATCCTCAGCCACGGCGCATCCGTGCACGGGCTGCCGGCGCTGCGTCAGGTTCCACGGACTCAGTGGCTCCAAGTTGCCATGATTCGCGTGAACCACAAGGGCGTGAGTATGGACGGCGAGCAGTTCAATACTCATGGGCTGGGCGACGTGCAGGAGGTCGTGGAGCACATCAAGCAGGCGCGCGCCGCGGGCATGGGTGTCATCAGCATGAAGCTCATCGGTGAAGGCGCCTTCGATCACGCGGACCGGCAGAAGGCTATGCGCTTTGCCTTCCGGCACGCCGGCGTGGATTCCGTGACGGTGGGCTACAAGAACACCGCGGAGATCGACGAGGCCATCGACAATGTGAACCTGGCGCTGGCGTAGCAGCCGCCTGCGAACACGCCTCTTGACGTCCCGGCGGCTCCGGCGGTAGCTTGAGTCTACACGGGAAAGGAGGTTGATCCAGTCTATGCAGAATGATGGTTCGAGTAGTTTCTTACGTGAGGTGACTGAGGCCTAGGGCATCGCGCCCAAGACCCCAGGTAAGACCCGGCGGAGATAACTCTGCGTGGGCCACTGGCACTCGCGGCAGCGCGATGGCCTTAGTCCAATCCCAACAGTTAACCGACAAGAGAACCCCTTGATAGTCAAGGGGTTTTCTTGTGCCCTTAAAATTTTGTGCTACCGAAATTTTCCAGATGAGAGGCAAAGCGAACGTGAGCGTGCCCGTCATCACGGCTTTTGTTCGCCATTCGAATGGCTGAAAGTACGCCGGCGACGAGTTCTTTCGCCGCGGCAGTTGCCGGAAGCATCTGCGCTGGACTCAGAACGGGACTCAATACCGCCGCAAGGCCGGAACCCGTTCCTGGGAGGCTGCGGAGGAAATTAAGCGGCAGCTCCAAGACCAGTTGGCCGGGCGCACACCCGAAATGAGGCCCGAGGATAACGCCCGCACGGTCACCGAAGCCATTGAACTTTTCATCAAGGACAAAATGGTCCAGGGCGTGACCGCCAGCGTGGTTGCCCGGTATGAGAGCGAGTTGGGCCGTTTCCAGGGGTACTGCGAGAAAGAAAGTGTTTTCACCGTCTCGCGCATCACTCGGGACCTGCTCACCGGGTACGCGGCAACGTGGGAAGAGCGCTACGCGTCCAGCAACACACGGGCAAGCGTGCGGGAGCGGCTTCGGGGATTCCTTTGCTATTGCTATGAGGCTGAATGGATGGAACGTATTCCACCCGTTCCGCGCATCCGGGTTGACGAAGTGCCCACGCTGCCGCTCACCCCGGACGAATACGCCCGGCTGCTAAAGACCGTGGACACGGTTCGCCCCTTGCGATGGGATAGTGCCCGAACGCGTCCGATGGGCGAGAAAACCCGGCATCGAGTCCGCGCGTTGATCCACATGGAGCGTCAATGCAGATTAGGATAAGTCCGGTAGGCTTCAATCGTGTTGCTGATAGGCGTTCCAGTCACGTGCGATATTTTTAGCAGTACTTCAAAATACGGAAATGTGGCTGTTTGCAGTCTCTCCCGGAAATCGGATAGTTGGTCTTCTGACAGGAGAAAATCTCCGCCCGCTTCAGTGGCCTCAGAGGAA
>JAJZAL010000239.1 GCA_021799405.1 Acidobacteriota bacterium | reverse complement strand
TCATGCTTCGTTGTCCAACCTCGGCGGGCCCAAACGATCTGGAAACCTGTCGCCGTTGCAACCTCTGCGACCGACCGTTCTCCATCCGCCATTTCCCGCCGTCTCCGCGGGCGCTCTGGAGGGCGCGGCAAGTTCGGCATGGAACACGGCCATATCGGCATCGACCCGCGGATTTCACCCGCTATGTCCTGACTATCGGCTGGTTGTATTGAAACGTTAGCGGAAGGCCGCAGTCCGCCGGAGTGCCTCGAAACGTCCGCAATTTGTGCGCAGAGTCTGCGCGTGGAGATGCAAGAGATTCTTCCCGTCGAGGCCCATGGTCATTCCGGCAGGGCCGATCGCGGCGACGCGGCTGACCCCTGTTGCTCACAGGAGCAACTTTCACCCACCGGGCGGCGGCTTGCCTTGGAATCCGAGTCCACAGCATCTGCTGTCGCCGATGTCCGCGTCCTACGGCAGTCCTCGCTTTCTCCAGGATGCTGTCCATAGCACATCTTCAACAGCGAAAAACGGGCGCTGCCGGCCGAAGCCGTACGCCCTTTGCCGTGAAGTCGGCACGAAGTCGGTCGATAAGCAGTCTATGAGAGTTCCAGAGTCTCCAAGGTTCGGCAGATATGGATGATCGTGTGGCGATGCTCGTGGCGACCCTCGATTTGATGGAGGAAGGGATCGCCGTGCTCGATAAGCAGTCGAACGTGTTGCATTGGAACAAGGCTGCGGCCGTTCTGACGGGATACGCGGCGGAAGATGTCGTCCGCATGAAGTGCCCGGAGGACCTGTTTCGCGTCGATCGGCAGTACCGGGGCCAGGTGGTTGCACGCACAGAGACAGGCCGAAGCGGTATGTTGGCCGGCAACGCCAGTGCGACCTCGATCTCTTCCACTCGACCGCCGGCGCAGCGAACAGGGCCGGAGGACGATCCACTGCTGGAGCGACCGACCTTGGTCTCCATGCGCCACAAACTGGGACATCGGGTACCGGGAATGCTGCGCAAGGTTGCGCTGGGGGATTCGCAAGGTCTGCAAATGGGTGCCGTCCTGTTGTTTTATCCGGTGGAAGAGGTGGATTCCCTGCCTCGTGGAGAGAGCGGCGAAGGCGCGGGTGTCGAAGCCAGCCAGACGGACATGGAGGAGCGGCTGGACGCCGCGCATCACCAGTGGAGCACCAGCGGCATGCCGTTTGGCCTGCTGTGGATCACGGTCGATCAGGCGAAATTGCTGCGCAAAACCCACGGCCGGGAAGCATGCGAAGCGATGTTGCAATCGGTGCAGGAGACCCTGCTGCGTCAGATGAAACCCGCGGAGACCATTGGACGTTGGGGCGATGACGAGTTTCTGGTGATTGCGCACGAGCGCACGGCAAAGCTTTTGGGTGAGCATGCCAGGCGGCTGGCCGGACTTGCCCGCACCGTGGATTTTCGTTGGTGGGGCGACCGGATCGGCCTGACCGTGAGTATTGGGGCCAGCCATGCGACTGACGCGGACACATTGCAGTGCCTGCTGGACCGCGCGCGCCAGGCCATGCGGGCCAGCCAGTATGCGGGCGGCAACCACGTCACCGAGGCGAGGGGAGAGTAATGCTTCCGATCATAGGAATTGTCGTCGTTTTCGGGGCTGTGATTGGCGGGTTTCTGATGGAGAAGGGGCATATTCTGGTCCTTCTGCAACCCGCGGAGCTGGTGACCATTGCGGGCGCCGCCCTGGGCACGATCCTGATCGCCAATCCGGTCTACATTATCAAGGCCATGATCGCAGGCGTTCTCGGCGTGTTGGGTCCCTCGAAGTTCAGCAAGGCGCGATACCTGGAGACCCTGAAGATGATGTTCGATCTGTTCAATAAGGTCCGCAAGACCGGCCTGACAGGGATCGAGGATGACGTCGAGAAGCCCGCCGCCAGCGAAATCTTCAAGAAGTATCCGGAGTTCCTGAAAGATCATCACTCCCAGGCGTTCGTCTGCGACACGCTGCGCACGGCAATTACCGGCGGCGTCGATCCCTTCGATATGGACCAGATGATGGAACTCGATATGGAGGTGGCGCACCACGAGACGCTGCAGCCGATCCAGGCGCTGACCACCGTGGCCGACGCGTTGCCAGGGCTGGGAATCGTCGCCGCGGTCCTCGGCGTGGTCATCACCATGGGCTCGCTGGGTGGCCCGCCGGAGGAAATTGGCAGAAAGGTCGCCGCCGCCCTGGTGGGCACGTTTTTGGGGATTTTGATGTGCTATGGCCTAGTCGGGCCGTTGGCCTCCAGCATGGCCAAGGGTGCCGATGAGCACAACTCCTACCTGCATGTGCTGCGCGTCATCATCCTTGCATTCCTGAAGGGATTGGCCCCGATCCTGGCCATTGAGATGGGCAGGCGCGCGATTCCAGAGCGCGTCCGGCCCTCCTTCGACGAGATGGAGAAGGGATGCAGGAAGCCCTCGGCAACTACGGCGGGCCCCGAGGCGGAGGCCAAACCCGCGGGCGGCAACGCAGCATAGGAAACCTGACCATGGCAGCAGATCGAAAGACCGTTCGACCGTTCGTCGTCATCAAGAAGAAGGTCTCGCACGGCGGCCACCACGGGGGCGCATGGAAAGTCGCCTATGCCGACTTCGTCACCGCGATGATGTCGCTGTTCATCGTCCTCTGGCTCATGAACTCCACGCCTCAAATCAAGAAGGCCGTCGCCGGGTATTTTAACGACCCGAAGAGCGGTGGGCGAGAAACGGGCACCACAATTCAGGGCAGCAATAAGAGCATCTCGATCGACCAGAAGAATGTCGAAAAACTAAAAGAGCAGATTGAAAAGGCGATCCTGAAGCAGACCGACCTGAGCAAACTTTCCAAGCAGATTGAGATCACGATCACAAGCGAAGGGCTCAGGATCGACTTGATTGAGGACAAAGGGGGCACGTTCTTTGAAAGTGGGAGCGCGAAGCTGAGCCCAAGCGGCGTAAAGCTGCTCAACCTGCTCTCGGGCCAGTTGAAGGTGCTGCCGAACCGATTGCTGATTGAGGGACACACCGATGCGCAGCCCTATGTCGGCGGCGGCGGCGGCTATACCAACTGGGAACTGTCGGCGGACCGGGCGAACTCCGCGCGTCGGCTGCTGCAACAGGGTGGGGTTGGGCCGAACCAGATTTCGCAGGTGCGTGGGTATGCAGACCAGATGCTGCGGGTGCCGTCGAACCCTCTCGACCCATCCAACCGGCGCGTCTCGCTGATTGTGCAATGGCTGGATGCATCGTCCCCGGCAGCGAGTGCGGCAGCCGCCAAGCCGCCTGGCGAGGCGAACATCGGGACCCTGCGGAATAGCACCGGTCCCCAAGCAGGCCCTCCAGACAAACCTGCGAAGCCCACACCTTTGGTGCCAAGCGGGACCCCATCGAAAGCGGCGCGGAAATCCCCAGTTCCAACCGCAAGGCCGATGCTCCCATCCGCCGTCAAACCTCTGGCCCATATTGGGTGACGCAGGCCGCATCGTGCCGCCATTCAAGCGAGCCTCTGCGTTTCCGGCAGACCTGGAATTTTGTTGTGGCAGAAACGACGGATGCTGGATCTCATCCTGGAGCGGGAGACGGGGATCGAACCCGCAACCAACGGCTTGGGAAGCCGCTACTCTACCATTGAGCTACTCCCGCCCGCCTGCTCAGTCTATCAAACGCGTGCCAATTCAGCGGTATCCTCATAGGCAAGGCCAGGGCAATCGCATTTGAAATCCAGTAGAACCAGGGTTGGTACTTGCGGCAGCCATTGAGAGGGCTGAGGTTTCTTGCAGGAGGATTTGATGTCCCGCCAAGAAACCCTGGAGCAGTTTGGAGCCTGTTGGGAAGGGCTTGAGGATCCCTGCTCTGTCTGAGGACCGAAGATTCGCCACTGTCTACAACGCCGCTCTTCAAACCGCGAAGATGGCGATCACTTGCGCGGGCTGTCTCACCAGTGAACGAAGAAGCTGCTGCACGATGAAATCTCTGCCTTCCCAAGAAGTCTATGTCACAATCATGTATTTATGTGGCATAATTGCAAGGTATGATTCAGAGGCTTGTTCAGCCGAGATTGCGAAAGCTCTTGCAGCAGTTTTCCGCCGTGGCCTTGCTTGGCCCTCGGCAAGTCGGCAAAACCACGCTCGCGCTTGCTCTGGCAGAAGAGATCAGAGAGCAGGCGCTCTACCTCGACCTGGAGCTGCCGTCCGACCGCGCGAAACTGACCGAGCCGGAACTCTACCTGGCGCAGCATGAAGAGCGGCTGGTGATCCTTGATGAAATTCATCGGCTGCCCGGCATCTTCGCGACTCTGCGCGGCCTGATCGACCAGCGGCGGCGAAAAGGCAAACGCAACAGCCAGTTTCTCCTGCTCGGCTCCGCGTCCATTGACCTCTTGCATCAGTCCGCAGAAACTCTGGCCGGACGCATTGCCTACGAAGAACTGACTCCGTTCTCTGTGGCTGAAGTTGCCGCGTCTGGAGTCGGTAAGGCTGACCAGCTTTGGAATCGCGGCGGCTTCCCGGACAGCTTTCTTGCCGCCAGCGACGAGGACAGCTTCGCGTGGCGCTCCGCTTTCATTCAGACATATCTTGAACGCGATGTTCCCGCGCTCGGCCCGCGTATTCCGGCGGAGACGTTGCGCCGCTACTGGCAGATGCTGGCACACAATCAGGGGCAGATGCTCAACGCGGCGCAGCTCGCTAGCGGACTCGGTGTCAGCGGGCATACCGTCGCGCGCTATCTCGACATCATGGTGGACCTGCTGCTGGTCCGCCGTTTGCAGCCCTGGGCCGCGAACGCGAAGAAGCGTCTGGTGCGCACACCGAAGGTCTATGTCCGCGACAGCGGCCTGTTGCACGCGCTGCTCGGCATCCGCAACATGGAAGAACTGCTGGGACATCCGGTCGTCGGCCCAAGCTGGGAGGGGATGCTGATTGAAAACATCTTGGGGGCGCTGCCAGCCACCGCGCGGACATCGTTCTACCGCACCTCCGCCGGGGCAGAGATTGACCTGGTGATTGATTTCAGCGCGAAGGAGCGTTGGGCCATCGAGATCAAGCGCTCCCTCGGCAGCCCCGCGCCCAGCAAAGGCTTTTACAACGGCTGCGAAGACATCAAAGCCACGCGACAGATCGTGCTGTACCCAGGCAATGAGCGCTTCAAGCTGGACAAGAAGACGGAAGTGATGCCGTTGGCGACGTTCCTCAAAGATGAACTTGGCCAAGGCAAACAGTAAAAATGTCTTCCGCAGTTACATTCGATTCAGTATCTTGATTCTTCTGTGCTCAGGACGTACAACGGTACTTTCCAAGCAAACTGCCGAGTCAAGCAGCAAAGAAATAAGGAAGCGGGTCTTGTGAGCACTACATCTGCACTTGGATTTGAATCGAAGCTCTGGGCCGCTGCCGACGCGCTGCGCAACAACATGGACGCGGCGGAGTACAAGCACGTTGTCCTGGGTCTCATCTTCCTTAAATACATTTCGGATGCCTTTGAGTCCAAGCACGCCGAGTTGGAGAGCCAGCGCTCGGACGGTGCAGACCCGGAAGACCCCGACGAGTACCGCGCCGCCCACATCTTCTGGGTGCCGAAGGAAGCGCGATGGCAGCACCTGAAAGCTAGCGCTCCGCAGCCCAAAATCGGCACCTTCGTAGACGATGCGATGGCCGCCATCGAACGCGACAACCCATCGCTCAAAGGTGTGCTGCCCAAGGACTATGCCCGGCCCGGCCTCGACAAACAGCGTCTCGGCCAGCTCATCAATCTCATCAGCGACGTTGGCCTGGGCACTCCCGCCGACCGGGCCAAGGACGTTCTTGGCTGCGTCTATGAATACTTCCTTTCGCAGTTCGCCAGCGCGGAGGGCAAAAAGGGCGGCCAGTTCACACGCCCGCGCACGTCGTCCGCATTCTGGTGGAGATGCTCGCGCCCTACAAGGGCCGTGTCTACGATCCCTGCTGCGGCTCCGGTGGCATGTTTGTGCAGAGCGGGAAGTTCATTGAGGCGCACAGCGGCCGAATCGGCGACATCTCCATCTACGGGCAAGAGTCGAACTATACCACCTGGCGGCTGGCCAAGATGAACCTCGCCATTCGTGGCATCGACGCACAGATCGGCCACGGCGATACCTTCCATGCCGACCGTCACCCCGACCCCAAGGCCGACTACGTCCTCGCCAATCCGCCGTTCAACGACAGCGACTGGCGCGGCGAGATGCTCAAGGAAGACAAGCGCTGGGTCTACGGCGTTCCGCCCGCAGGCAATGCCAACTATGCCTGGGTGCAGCACTTCCTCTATCACCTTGCGCCCACGGGATTGGCAGGCTTCGTCCTCGCCAACGGGTCGATGTCGTCCAACCAGTCCGGCGAAGGCGAGATTCGCAAAAAGATCATTGAGGCCGACCTGGTCGATTGCATGGTCGCGCTGCCCGGCCAACTCTTTTACTCCACGCAGATTCCCGTCTGCCTTTGGTTCCTCACGCGCAGCAAGCGGCGCAATGGCTTCCGCGAGCGCCAGGGCGAAACGCTCTTCATCGACGCACGCAAGATGGGCGCGCTGATCAGCCGTGTCCAGCGCGAGTTGAGCGACGAGGATGTAGCCAAGATCGCTGGCACCTACCACGCCTGGCGCGGAGATAAAGGCGCGGGCGAGTACGCCGACATACCCGGCTTCTGCAAGGCTGCCAAGCTCGATGAGATCCGCAAGCATGGCCACGTGCTCACACCGGGACGCTACGTCGGGGCCGAGGCCGTCGAGGACGACGGCGAACCCTTCGAGGAAAAGATGGCTCGCCTCGCCGCCACGCTTCGCCAGCAACAGGCCGAGGCCGCGCGGCTGGACGCCGCCAACCTGAAGGAGCTTGGGTATGGCGAGTGAGAGAATGGAGCAAGCAAGATGAATGAACAACTTGACCTGACGCCGCTTGCCAATGCGGTCAAGCGGCTGGCCGAAGGGCTGGCGGAATATCAAAGCAATCCTGCGCACACGCTGGTACGCGACGGATTGGTGCAGCGATTTGAATTTACTTACGAGATCAGCCATAAGATGCTCAAGCGGTATCTTCAGGCAACGTTTGCCTCCCCTGCCGAGTTGGATGCCATGCCCTTCGGCGACCTGATCCGCACCGGCAATGAGCAAAACCTGCTGCGGGGCAGTTGGCCGGATTGGAAGCGCTACCGCGAGATGCACGCCCGAACCAGCTACACCTACGAAGAGGGCGTCGCTTTGCCGGTCGTTGCGGTAATTCCATCCTTTCTGGCGGAGGCCGAGTACCTGCTCGAACAATTGCAAAAGCGCAACACGGAATGAAGCAGACCGTCACAAATCGAAGATTGGAGTTGCGCCCCGGCGAACTGGAGATTGTGCGCGGCATTTTGCAGCGTCATGTGCCGGAGTGCGCAGTCTGGGCCTTTGGTTCCCGCGTCCAGGGCAAAGCCAAACCCTACTCCGATCTCGACCTGGCCATCTTCGGCGAACAGCCATTGGCGCTTTCCATTCGGGCAGAGTTGGCCGAGGAATTCTCCGAATCTGACCTGCCCTTCAAAGTGGATATCGTCGATTGGGCTACCGCCTCCGAACGCTTCCGCCAGATTATTCGCAGGGAGTATGTCGTCCTTCAGGAACAAAAAGATGGACTGAAGGAGCTTGGGCATGGCGAGTAGGACGCGGCTCTCCGAACTCTGTGAACGAATAGTCGATTGCCCGCATTCCACGCCCGTGTGGACTGATTATGGGCCAATTGTTCTGCGCAGCCAGAACATCAGAAACGGAAGGCTAGACTTGTCCGCTCCAAGCTATACCGACAACGCACACTTTCAAGCGCGGACGCGTCGGGCAGGGAATCAAAACTCATCTGGCTCTGTTGACATCCTCGATACGTGTGTATTGAAGTCGGCAGGAATCGGGTTAAGCTGAAGCTGCTCTGGCTCTTCGCATTCCCTATGGCTGAGGTTGGCTTGGTGCGGTTTGCTCGGCTGGCT
>JAJZAL010000238.1 GCA_021799405.1 Acidobacteriota bacterium | reverse complement strand
GAAATCACTCCTCCTCTTGGAAAGGCATACTTAGGCACCATCAGGCTCATGTGGCCATGATCCGAAGAGGTAGGACGGAGCATAACGTTCCCAAACTCAATCTCTGTCTGGGGCACAAAGTTATTTCCCACAATATTCAACGAGAATGCCTGGCTGGTTACCAGAACGCTCTGCGATGACAGCGTCGTCAGCTCTGGTACCGGATTGTAGATGGTGAACTGCAGAGCATTCGATGCTCCCCCGCCAGGTCCAGGATTGTTCACTGTCACCGGCAACACCGCGCCACCCGTCACGGCCGTAGCGGGGATCAGCACATCCATCTGCGTGACCGTAGAAGAAACAGGCGTGAGGGACAATGAGCCAAATTCCACGCTCGCGCCCGGTGCAAAGTGTGCGCCAGTAATCTGCAACGTAAAGTCGCTGGCGCCCGCGCTGACATTATCCGTCGATAGCGTCGTTATCATCGGCGCTGGATTCTTAACCGAAAACTCAAGAGAATTGGACGCGCCGCCTCCTGGTCCAGGGTTCGACACACTCACCTGCAGCAACGCGGCCTGGGCAAGTAATGTCTCAGGAACAACTATCGACAGTTCACCACCGCTCATAATCTGGGCCGTCAGTTCCTCGGCTCCAAAATGCACCTTCGTTCCGGAGACGAAATTGTTCCCGTGAACGGTGAGCGGCAGTGCCGTGGTGCCCACCAGGCTGTTATCCAGGGAGAGCGAGCTCAAAGCCGGCACCGGATTGTTCACCGTGAATTCAAGCGAATTGGACGCACCACCGCCCGGCCCGGGATTCACTGCCTTGATAGCAAACACCCCACTCGTCGCGAGCGCTGACTCCGGCACGGCCACGGTCAGTTGCGTAGGCGTAAGCACCGCAGTCTTCAGTTCCGTCGCACCTATCACGACAGTCGTCGCCGGAATAAAGTTCGCCCCTGTTATCTGAACAGATAATGCGGAACTGCCTAGAATTGCGCTTGGCGTAGAAAGAGCAGAAATCGTCGGCATTGGATTCAGGATGGTGAAAGGTTGCATGTTGGATGTTCCGCCACCCGGCTCCGGATTCGTTACTGCGACCTCTACACTCCCGCCTGTGGTGATGAGAGTGCCGGGAACCATGACTTCTATCTGCGTTGCAGACAAAGATTTCGGCTTCAGGCTCTGTCCCGCAAAATTCACCGTCGCGGAGGCTACGAATTCACTCCCTGTAAGCGTAAGGGAAAAATCGCCCGAGTTGGCAAGTACCTCCGTCAACGACAGAGATTGCAGTGTCGGCGCCGGATTCTTCACGGTGAACTCAAGAGCATTTGACATCCCCCCGCCGGGTGCCGGACTGGCTGCACTCACTTCAAGGGTTCTGGCAGTCAAAGTCAAATCATGCGGCACGGTAACCTTGATCTGCGTCTTACTCACGGATGAGGGAGTCAAGTCCGTCTGGTCGAATTGAATCACAGTACCCGTAACAAAGCCCGTTCCGTTGATCTGCAAAGTAAAGTCTGGATTGCCCACGGGAACGCTGTCGGTCGAAAGTGAACTGATCGTGGGTGCCGGATTGAACTGAGAAGAATAGTCTTTCGTGCCACAACCAACCATCAACAGGCAACCAATCGCTACGGCCGAAACACACAGTTGATTTAGATAGCGCTTCATGGAACCCTCTTTCTGCATCCCTGGAACGAGGCAACTTCGTGCTGCGTGCTGCCTAAAATCATCAGATCAAGCTACTTTCTCTGGCCCGTCTTCACATTCCTCTGTCATAAGTCTGATCGAAGGCTCTGATCTTAATCTCTGCCCCGGTCCCGAACCATTCCCAATCAACCTCACCCGGCAATCATTGCGTATTAAATTCCTGAGGTGTGAGGCGCATGGACAGCGTTGAAACAGGCCTGGGTCCCGCTGCCCACGATCGTTGTAGCCGTCGTTCGTCGGTCACATCGCAGACCTTCTCCCTCTGGATCGTTCGTGTTGATCTGGATCATAAGCTTCGCATTGGAAGCGGCCTCAGCGCCCGGCATTGTTCTGTCGAGTGCCGGTATGATTGCCGCCGGATTCGGCTCTGGAATCCTGTGCATGCCATCGACTCTTCCCGTCGAAGCCCTAAACGCAGCTTCAAATGTCTCTGGAGCAAGCCCGGCAAACACGACGTGCTGTGAGAGCTTAAGCAATCGCGAAATCAGCCGTAATTCCTCTTGTGCGTCGTCACAATTGATTGATCTCGTTGGCGGCGTTTCAGCAAGCATTCCAACAAGAGGCCGACTGGTGAAGTCGCTGCCATCAGTACCAGTCATCGTGACAATCGGATTTCCAGTGAAAGCTCCAAGAACGGAAGCTCTGCATTCACCCGGAGCCCTGCTTATCGCCGTTACCGACAGCCCCACTGTCCTGGCAGGAAGATCCTTTGGGGCAACAACCAGCAATTGATTGGGAAGAACGCGACTCAATCGCTCACTCACGAGTGATCTCCTTACCTGCTCGTTAAGATGTGAGGAGATAGCGCAAGGTGGTCTCATCGACAGTAGGACGCGATCTTACTCTTATAGATACGGCATCAGGTGTCAGTTATACCACTCTGCTATAAGTACAAAACTTTGCAATGACGAACTCTCAAACAACAGGCTTCATGCTCGCCGCAAAGACCTCGCATTCAACGCAGCCGCGAATACTGCAACTGAGCTACATTCTTTACCGGGTAGCGGTCACTCCACTCTTTATATGAAGCTAGACAGATGAGCTCCTATTTACCACTCTGACATTACTTCTCAGAGCTTCATCCTTGATGACCTGTCAGGGCTGTGCAGTTGCCCCATCGAACCGATCCGTTTTTGCGAATGATGGCGCAAGCTCAAATGATTCGGCGCGTCAACGCGAGAGTCCGCTAAACAGTCGATAGCGGCGGGCAGAATCATCCTTTCGACGCGATTCGCTGATCCGCGAGAAGGCAGGGCCAACCACGGTCATCTCCAATATTCCGGCCTGCTCCGGCTATAGCTTGCAGGCGCCGGGGTCACAGCGCGTGAAGTACTCATGCTCGTATGGCTGCTCCTCCGCGCCCAGTTGCATCACCTGATTTTCCCTTGAGCCTTGACGGAAGATCGTGATTCCCTTGCATCCCAACTGATGGGCCAGCCGATAGACTCTGGAGACCTGGTCGACCGATGCATCGGATGGCAGGTTCACCGTTTTCGAAACAGCATTGTCCACATGCTTCTGAAATGCTGCCTGGACACGAACATGCCACTCGGGGGCAACCTGCAGTGCCGTGACAAAGAGCCGCTGTAACTCCGCGGAACCGCCTCGCATACCAGCGAGCGACCCGGTTTCTGTGACATGTTCCAGCACCTTGCGGGATGGGGCATCCGCTCCCAGCGTCCGTGCAAAGACCGGATTCAACTCCACCAGGTTTTGCCCCTCGAGTACCCCCACGCGTCGGTAGGCGAGGCCAAAGAGCGGCTCGATGCCCGGACTGGTCCCGGCAATCAGGCTGATCGTTCCGGTGGGCGCGATCGACGTCAGCGTGGCATTTCGGAGTTTGAGCCCGGCTGGCGCATACCTGCTCCTCTCCCATGCCGGAAATGTGCCACGTTCTTTCGCAAGCGCAGCCGAGGCATGCTGAGCTTCCCGTTCAATGAATCGCATCAGCTTGTCTGCAAACGAGAGTGCGGCATTACTGTCATAGGCAATGCCGCTCAGAATGCACGCCTCTGCGAAGCCCATTAATCCAAGCCCTATTTTGCGGCGCTGCTCGGTGGCGTACTGTACTTCAGGCAGAGGGTATCTGTTCACGCTGATCACATCATCCAGAAACCGCACCGCATCATGAACAGTCTGGCGCAAACGCTCCCAATCCAGCTGCCCCCGCGTTGGCCGGGAACTCATAAAATGCGTGAGATTGAGGGACCCGAGATTGCAGGATTCCCAGGCAAGAAGCGGCACTTCCCCGCACGGATTGGTGCTCTCGATGACGCCGTCGTCAGGTGTCGGATTGGCGCGCTGGATCGTATCCAGGAAAATCAGTCCTGGGTCTCCGCTCGCCCATGCTGCTTCGCAGATGCGCGTGAATATCTTTCGGGCAGAGACACGGCCCGTGACTCCGGCCAAGGAATCGCTCAACCGAACACTGTGACCTTCCGCAACGGCGGACATAAAAGCATCTGTCACAGCCACCGAGAGATTGAAATTGGAGAGGGCCGTGCCTGCGCGCTTGCAGTCGATAAACTCCAGAATGTCTGGATGATCAGCGCGAAGCACAGCCATATTGGCCCCACGCCTCCTTCCACCGAGGCGGATGTTTTCCGTGGCCGAGTCAAATATCTTCATGAAGGAAACCGGCCCGGAAGACATGCCCCCCGTGGAGCGCAGCGGCTGTCCTTGCGAGCGCAGGCGCGAGAAGGAAAAGCCCGTTCCTCCGCCGGAGCTCTGGATGGTAGCCATGTTACTCAGAGCCTGAAAGATGGATTGCAGATTGTCCTCTATCGGCAGCACGAAGCATGCAGAAAGCTGGCCACGGTGCAGGCCGGCATTCATCAGGGTCGGCGAGTTGGGCAGGAAGTCCAGCGATGCCAGCATTGCGTGAAAACGCTGCTCCCAGAACTGCGCGGCGCTCGCAGGGCCGTAAATCAATTCGGCGGCTGAGACAGCGCGCGCCACACGTTCCAGCATCTGTTCCGGGTTCTCTATGACCCCACCGCTGGCGTTACGCCGCAAGTAGCGGGCGCGAAGCACGTGCAGCGCATTCTCGCTCCAGGGTGTTGCCGGTTTGTGATGGCGGCCTGCCATTGTGTTGCTGCCCGATGATTAACCGCTGATCGACTTCATATGGTGCTCGCGATCATCCGATCCAATGAATCACAGGCTCCTTGCGGCCATGCGACTCTGGCCATTCTGCGGGATAGCCAAGAATGATCGGCGCCACAATTCGATAGTTCGGCGGCAGATTCAGTTTTTCCAGGGCCTCCGGCTGGCTGAGCCAGGGACGTGCCAGCCCGATCCAGCAAGATCCAATCCCCTTATCGCGAGCTGCGAGCATCAGGTTTTGTGCGGCGAGACAGCAGTCTTCCGCATCCTGTGCGGCGCCCGACGTAGCAAAGACAAGAATCAATGCAGGAGCATGGTGGAAGATCTGGTAGTCAGGATTTTCGATCATGCCGCGCAATTCCGGCTCCAGGCCCGAGCCGGAAAAATGTTCAAGTACAAAGCTTTTGGCCTGTGCAGCCATGGGTTGGATAAATGTAGGGTCAACAGAAACGGCGAAAGCCCACGGTTGCCGATTCATGGCACTCGGTGCAAGAACCGCGGCCTGGATCAGTTCCTCTACTGCGGACTGGGTCACCGGTTGGCTGCTGAAATTCCGAACTGCCCGGCGGCTCCGAAGCACTTCCATTAATTGCATACTGCCTCTCCCTGATTCGATTTCCACGAACGACGGTTTGACCGTGTCTGGAAGACTGCAAAGGATCAGTTCATAGGTGGCTCTGACCTAAGAGCCTTTCTTCGCATTTCCCGCCGCCATCGCCAGTTCGCGCAAATGCTTCAATGGTTCGCACGCACGATTCGGGAGATCTTTGTAGCACGTACTCACCTTCGCCCCTTCAGTGCCCGCCGGAGCTGATTCCCCGGCCAAAGGATCGCATGGATGATCATGCAGGCAATGATTCTGCTGAAGAGAACGAGATATTGCAGGCGCGATTTCGGGTACGTCGCGCAGGAAAAAACAGGCTGGTCCAATCTGGCACGAAGACCAGAAGGCTCTGCGTCAACAGGCAACGGGCTGCGATTGGAATTGTCACCAATATCCGGATCCAGATAACGAATCGCATTCAGGATTTCCTCACTGGACAACGATCTTGCCGGATTCATGGCATCCGCTCCATCCTACGTTAAGGAACCACAATCCAGTCCTCGTTCCTGAATGGCGGTTTTCATGGCCGAGAGCCATGATCGAATCCCGTGGCAAGAAAGCCTCAACTGTGCCTCGCCCGTGGGCATGCCTGGCGGCATCCCCAGGAGGAAGATCACCGCTCTCGACCAGGTCGTTGTGACACCGCTTCAACGCGAACACAGAATTGCGATGTCCTGATCAGTATCGTCCCGCCATCTCCATCGGCCTGACCGTGATGCGCGTCACCACGCGCCGCCGTATTGCTGGACGAAGGATCCAACAGCCGGGCCCGAGATGTGCAAGCCGCAATGCTTCCTGCACTGCAGTGAAATTGGGCGGTCAGAAAGTCGTAAATTGTGATGGTTGAAAAAATTCGGGGCACCACCAATTGACGTTCTGCAACGGATTGGCAAACAACGGCGCGTCGTCGCCCGGCAGGGAAACGAAGCGCTTAAACGCAACAATGACCAGGACACGAACCGCACAACTCGTGCCGATTCTCACTGGATGCTTGGCCGATTCTGCCCATTGAGGACGATCAAAACTGGGTTGAGAATCTCATTCGGATCGGGACCATTCGTCGACCCCGGATTGATGTAGTTGCGCTGAATGAATTTAATGGTTCCCCCCTTCGGCACGAGCTGTCTCGAAACTTCGACACAGTGAGTCAGACCAGTGCAGTCGCGCGCGACGTAATACACGTAAAACAGCTTGGACTTATGGTGGAGTGCCCCGGAGAAACTCGCAGCGGTTCCGTCGAGCTCGACATCATCGATATTCTTCACGCCAACGAGTTCAGGAAACCAGTTCACAGACAGGCTTGTATATGTGGCATTCCCAGTCTCCGTCGAAAGCGCCCCGACCACGGCAATCACCTCTCCGTTGTCGATCTGCGTCGAGCCGCTGATCTGGTAGTCTGCGTCCTGCGAGTCGCCCAGGCAGTCCATCGGACCACGCGTAGGATCGGGATAACCAAGGCAATGCTGCCCGATAAGGTCAAGGTACTTGTACGCGCTGAAGAACGGCACGATCGTCGCCTCTGGCTGTCCCCAGCTCACACGGACAGCGTCCTCAAGCCTACCCAGATCCTTGGCCAGCTTCGTCTCATCGTAATTTGCTGTCCGTTGCGTGTATATCGGAATCGGAAGCGCGTTGTCATACTTCCGCGAGCTCATGTCTCGGACACGGAGGATCGCCAGAGGCAGGCTCCTGCGCCATTGCTCGCCCGCCGCCTGGTCAACTGGCAAGGAGTATCGGATGTACGTGATGAAATCGTCTGCAGAATGGTCAAGGCCCAGCTTGACCAGGTCGGGGGAGACGGGCTCGATGAATATATCCGCTTCAGGAGCACCCGCATCTTCGAGCGCATTGGTCATCTCCGTGGCCAGCTCGGTGTCGGACGTGATCACGAAGTATGCAGGTCTGTTCCACGGCGTCTGCCCGGTCTGGTTCTTGATGACGACGTTGTTCGTGCTGTTCCCGATGCTTGCCACCAGCATTCTCCGCGACGGATCTGGCGAGCCGCCAAAGAGGATGTCCCGTAATAACGGATCAAAGTTAGCCTGTACGAGTTCCTGGTTAATTCGATCATTCGCATTGAATGCGATTTCACGCGTAAAGACGTTCGTCTGAATCCCGAAGTAGCGAGCCTGCGGCGGAAGCTGTGCGATGATCACGAGCGCCTCGGCCGGGTCGAGCCTGTAGGTCGCGGACATGTTACGGCGCGGCTCGTTCAGTATGTGATGGAATCTCTGATCCACATACTCGTCCTTCCACGGCGGCACGACTGCGAGTGCGTACGGTGCCGTAGGATTGTTGCCGTAGCAGTAGCCGAGGGTCTGGATCGGGTACTTGCAATCTTCAATACCCCACAACGTCCAGTAGCCGCGCGCAACGGCAAAACCCTTGCCCTCAACATTGGTGCTGAAGACCTGGACCGTTTGCTCGAGATCGGCAGGAAGCCGATTGATATTGCTGAGTGGATCAGCGGCGGGGGCGGCAGCGTGGCTCTGAGCCCGGGTGGCTGAAATACCAAGACAGAATGACAGGCTGAACCAGGCCAGCCCGAAAGCGACGAAACGTTTCATCGTCATCGCGGTTCTCCTTACTTCGAGGTTGCCAACTCATATGGCCCCGCCAGACGTGCGCTCTTCTTCATCGCCTTGTGCCGGGCCGGAAGCGTATTGATAGACGGGA
>JAJZAL010000029.1 GCA_021799405.1 Acidobacteriota bacterium | reverse complement strand
CAATAAGTGAACTGCATTTCCGTGCCCCCTCTGACAATGGAAAAACTTCCTGCAGCACTCCGGCAATTAGGATGCTATGACAACCTTCTGACGGCACCGCGTCGATTTGCGCCCTCATCCGGCAGCGCTTCCAGCAGCTCCGCCATGGTCTTCCCCAACAGCGGGTGACGCAGCGCCGGCGCAATCTCAGCCAGCGGAGCGAGCACAAACCTGCGCCGCGCCAGTTCCGGATGTGGAACCGTCAGCCCATTTGATCTGATGATCTGATCGTCAAAAAGAAGCAGATCAAGATCGAGAACCCGCGGCCCTTTCGGGATGCTCCCTGCGCGTTCGCGGCCAAAGCGGCGCTCGATTGCCAGCAACGCATCCAGCAGCGACTGCGGTTCCAGCGCCGTTTCCACGCACACCACCGCGTTTATAAACGGCGGCTGGACGGCGTAGTCCACCGGCGCGGTTTCATACAGCGACGACTGCGCCGTGACCCTCCCCACTTCTTTGAGCGCGTGCATCGCCGCCGCGACGGTCTCCTGCGGCGTTCCGAAGCTGGAGGCGAGATTGCCGCCCAGGCCGACCAATGCGCGATGCCGTGCAATCGTGGTTTCTGCTGTCATGGATCCCGTGCGCCTGACGCAATGCCATCAGCATACACAAGCAGCGTCGCCTCTCTGCTGCGTCCTACAATGAAGCCATGCGGCTGACTGCAGAGGATCACCTCTTCGCGCTCACCGGCGCAGGGATTTCCGCCGAAAGTGGGCTGGCCACCTTTCGTGGCTCGGGCGGCCTGTGGAACGGTCATCGTGTGGAAGAAGTCGCGACGCCGGAAGCATGGATGGCCAACCCCGAGTTGGTGTGGCGCTTTTATTCCATGCGCCGCCGCGACGCCATGGCTGCCGAGCCCAATGCCGCCCATTTCGCGCTGGCCGCCGTCGAAGAACAACTCGGCGACCGCTTCTATCTCTGCACGCAAAACGTGGACGATCTGCACGAGCGCGCTGGCTCGCAACGCCTGCATCACATGCACGGAACGCTCTTCGCCTCGCGCTGCGTGCGCTGCAACCGGCCCTTTGCCGACCGCGCCTTTTACGAGTCCGTCAAGGCCCTACCCGCCTGCTCCGTCTGTGGCCGTGCCGTGCGCCCCCACATTGTCTGGTTTGGCGAAATGCCGCTCGATATGGACGGCATCTACAGCCAGCTCGACCGCGCCACCGTGCTGCTGGTCGTCGGCACTTCCGGTTCCGTGTATCCCGCCGCGGGTTTTGTGCAGATCGCCCGCCGCCGCGGCATCCACACCGTTTACGTTGGGCCGGAAAAGCCGCTCAACGCCTCTTCATTCAGCGAAATCCTGCTCGGCACGGCGGCAGAAACGCTGCCGGAACTGTTCGCTTCCGTCTGAATCTGCATCCCATGTTTGGACCCGTTCCGGGCAGATGACGCAGGTGCTCAACCCGGCTACCATAGAGGCTGTTATGGCATTCCCGATCAAAACCTGTGTGGTCTGCGGCGAAGAGTTTGAGCTGCGCCCGGACAAGCCCGGCTTTGCCAATCGCTGCCCTGCATGCAGCGATCCGGAAGGCGAAGAAGGCCCCAACGATCTTTCCAGCGGCAACAGCGAGTTGGACGCCGAGCGCCGCAAGGCCATCCGCGACATGCTTTACCGCAAGGACAGCTGAACCGCCCGGCGTGGGCCCGCCCGCATCTGCGGCGCGAATGTAAAATACAGAATCGAAAAGGACCAGAAGGGAAACAGAGCAATGTCAGCATCCGTCATGGCGGCGATCCCCGCACTCAAAGATACCCACACTCAGCTCAAGGCGCGCATGGACAAGGCGGTGAAGGATTTCCAGGCCCAGATCACTTCCCTGCGCACCGGCCGCGCGTCCGTCCACATGCTCGATCACATCCGCGTGGACTACTACGGCACGCCCACGCCGATTCAGCAGATCGCGCAGGTGAACGCGCCCGATGCCACCTCCATCGTCATCCAGCCATGGGACCCCAGCGTGATTAAGGAAATTGAAAACGCGCTGCGCACCTCCGACCTCGGCTTCAATCCCCAGAACGACGGCAAGATTGTCCGCATCCCGGTGCCTCCCATGACTGAGGAACGCCGCCGCGAGGTGGTCAAACATCTCCACAAAGTGCTCGAGGAGCACCGCACCGGCATCCGCAACATTCGCCGCGACGGCAACGACGCCATCAAGAAAACCGCAAAGGAAAAGCAGATCTCCGAGGACGAGGAAAAGCGCTCCCTCGAAGAGATTCAGAAGCTGACAGACGAGGAGATCAAGCGCATCGAAGAGATCGGCCGCAAGAAGGAAGCCGAAATCATGCAGGTCTGAGCTCGCAGCTCATGGAAAACCAATCGGCCGGGAAAGAAAGTGGCGAATGCACCGCTGCCTTTTTCCGGCCGCTTTCTTTTGCGCCTGCCCAGTGGCTGCGCTCCCCGGCAGAGCTTACAATAGCCAGTCGTGAAAACGAGCCTTTTCGACCTCTACAAGATCGGCGTCGGACCCTCCAGCTCTCACACCATGGGGCCCATGCGCGCCGCGCGCCGCTTTGCCGCAGAACTCGCAGAGACGAATCTGCTGCCGCAAACCGCGCGCGTGCAGTGCGATCTCTACGGCTCACTCGCCCTCACCGGCATCGGCCACGGCACTGACCGCGCCATCCTGCTGGGGCTTACCGGCGAAGAAGCCGCTACGCTTGACCCCGACACCATCGAAGACAAGTTGGCGCGCATTCGTTCCACGGATTCGCTCGCACTGCTTGGCCTGGCGCCGATTCCTTTTCACGAGCCGGACGATCTGCTCTTCCATCGCGAGACGATCTACCCGCCCGGCGCCGTCACGCAGCATCCCAACGGAGTGCGCTTCACCGCGTTCGACGCCGATGGCCGCGAACTGCTCTCGGCCACCATGTTTTCCATAGGTGGCGGCTTCATCGTGAATGACGGCGAAGACTCCGCCACGATGGCCGCTGCCGTCACGCCCGTCCCGTACTCTTTCGCAAGCGGAGCTGAATTGCTCTCCATGGCAAATGAAGCAAAGCTCACCATCACCGAACTGATGCTCGAAAACGAAACTGCGCTGCGCATGCAGCAGACCGGCATCGCCCGCGACGAAGCTGCTACGCAGGTGCGGCGCGACATCCTGCGCATCTGGAACGTGATGAACGGCTGCATCTCGCGCGGCATGCGGACCGAAGGAATTCTGCCCGGCGGACTCAACGTGCGCCGGCGCGCGCCACGTCTCGCGCACCGGCTGCGCAGCCAGGGCTCGGTCGATCCGCTGGCGCCGCTCGACTGGATCACCGTCTACGCCATGGCCGTGAATGAAGAGAATGCCGCCGGTGGCCGCGTCGTGACCGCGCCCACCAACGGAGCCGCGGGTGTCATCCCCGCCGTGGCGCGCTACTACCTCGAGTTTCACGAGGACGCGGACGAAGAAGGGCTCATCCGCTACTTCCTCGCCTCGGCGGCCATCGGCGTTCTCTACAAGGAGAATGCTTCCATCAGCGGCGCGGAGGTCGGCTGCCAGGGCGAGGTCGGCGTGGCCTGCTCCATGGCCGCCGGCGGCCTTGTCGCCGCGCTGGGCGGCGCCAACGAAGCCGTGGAGCACGCCGCCGAAATCGCCATGGAGCACAACCTCGGCATGACCTGCGACCCCATCGGCGGCCTCGTCCAGATTCCCTGCATCGAGCGCAACGCCACCGCCGCCGTCAAAGCGGTGCAGGCCGCCCGCATCGCCATGAACGAAACCGAAGGCCACAAGGTTTCGCTCGACCAGGTCATCCGCACCATGTACCAGACCGGCCTCGACATGCAGTCGCGCTACAAGGAAACGTCCCTCGCCGGCCTCGCGCTGAATGTGATTGAGTGCTGAGGGCCGCTACAGCTGCCCCCAGCACACCACCGTCTCGTACTCCATGCGCACATGCCCGTCCTGCTGATGCTGCGCGAACAACTCCTCGACAGCAGCTTCCATCTCCGGATAACGCTCGTCCCCCGGCTGCGGCATGTAGGACGATGACAGCGCGCGGCCCATCAGGCCCTCCAGCGTAAACTCCTGAAAATTTTCAAACGTCGCGGTCTTGACCGGAGAGGGCGCAAAGAATGCCGCGATCTTTTCCGGACCAAGATGCTTGCCTTGCACGGCGGTATAGTCCGAGCCGAACTCGCGCAGAATTTGCTCGTACCCGGCGTGAAACGTGTCCCCCTCCATGCGGCGATGGTTGTAGAGCACCGCGCACCAGCCGCCCGGCTTGAGAATGCCCACAAACTCCCACCGCGTCCGTTCCAGGTCGAACCAGTGCATCGCCTGCGCCACCGTAATCAGCGCCACGGAATGATCCGCCAGCCCCGTCTGCTCGGCGCTGCCGTCAACACACTCCAGCTTTGGATACTCTGCCGCGAGCGCGGTGCAGGCCTCGCGCATGGCCGCGTTGGGCTCCACGGCGATGACGCGATAACCCGCGGCGAGAAACCGCTCCGTCAGAATCCCGGTGCCCGCCGCCACATCGGCAACGGTGTCGTCCGCGCTCAAGCCACACTCCCGCGCCAGCAACTCCACCACGGCTGCCGGATACCTCGGCCGGAATTTGCGATAAGTCTCCACGCGCGTGGTGAAGCGCGCCTTGCTGTCCGTTTGAAGCATGCATCAACCCCGTTCAATCGCCAGTGCGACGGAATTGCCTCCGCCGAGGCAGAGAGCCGCCACTCCGCGCTTTGCGTTGCGCTGCTGCATGGCATACAGCAGCGTCACCAGAATACGCGCTCCGCTGGCGCCGATGGGATGCCCGATGGCCACCGAGCCGCCGTTCACGTTCACCTTTTCGAGCGGAACACCCAGCTCGCGCGTGACGGCGATCGCCTGCACGGCGAAAGCCTCATTCAGCTCAAACAGCTCGACGCTGTCGAGCGACCACCCCGCGCGCTCCACCACGCGGCGCACGCCGGTCACCGGGGCCATCATCACCCACTTCGGCTCCACCCCGCTCGACGCCTGCGCCACGATGCGCGCCATCGGCTTCGCGCCCACCGCCGCGGCCTTGCTCGCGCTCATCACCACGAAGGCCGCACCCGCATCGTTCACACCCGGAGCATTCCCCGCTGTCACCGTGCCGTCTTGCTTGAAGGCGGGCTTCAGCCTGCCGAGCGCTTCCATGCTGGTATCGTGCCGCACCGACTCATCCGCATAGAACACCGTTGCAGACTGTCCTCTGGCGCCTGGAATCTCCAGCGGAATGATCTCGTCCTTGAAGCGCCCGGCCGCCTGCGCTTCGGCCGCTTTTTTATGCGAGTTCAGCGCATACTCATCCTGCTCCTCACGTGTGATGTTGTACTTTTCGGCCACATTCTCCGCGGTCGCGCCCATGTGGTAGTCGTTGTAGACGTCCCACAGGCCGTCATGCACCATTGAGTCCACCAGCGTGCCGTTGCCCATGCGGTAGCCGGCGCGCGCCTGCGGCAGCAGGTACGGTGCGTTGGTCATCGACTCCATGCCGCCGGCCACCACCACTTCGGCATTGCCCGCGATGATGGACTGCGCGCCCAGCGCCACCGCCTTCAGTCCCGAGCCGCACACCTTGTTGATGGTCATCGCGCTCACCCCGGAACCAAGCCCGCCGAACAGCGCCGCCTGCCGCGCCGGGTTCTGCCCCAGTCCGGCCGAAATCACGTTGCCCATGATGCACTCGTCCACGCTCTTTGGATCAATGCCCGCGCGCTTCACCGCTTCGCGCACCGCGATGGCGCCCAACTGCGGCGCGGTGAATCCTGACAGTGAACCCTGAAATTTGCCCACCGCCGTCCGCACGCCCGATACGATCACGATCTGTTCCATTGCTCCTCCATCCCTTTCATCAATCTCATGGATGCATTCTGTTCGACTCGCGGAATGGTCCCGTTCCGGAACGCCGCGGCGTATGTACTCCGTCACTCCCGCGAGTTTTTTGTGTCCGCTGCCGCAAACCAGCCGCTACACTCAGAAGTCGAACCAGTGAAGATACCAGACCATGAGGTTTTCATGCACGAGCCTGAATTGAATCCGTCCGGGACGCCCCTCGCGCCTGATGCCGCTGCGACTCCCGAATTCCCGCCCTCGCCGTCGAATCCGCTGGGCTCCGGGAAACAGGTAGCTCCCTGGTGGCACACCGCCCTGCTGCTCTTCATCCTTGTCGGCATATCGACGCTCGGCGGCCTGGGCACCAAGAAGCAGCAACTGGCCGGCCACCAGCTCTCGACCTACATCTTCACGATTGCCTTCGAATGGATCCTGCTCGCCTTTGTGTGGTGGGGGCTGCATATGCGCCGGGTGCCGATGAAATCCCTGCTGGGCGAGCACCACAAGGGCTGGAGCGGATTCGGACGCAATCTTGCCTACGCGGCCGTCTTCTGGGTGATCGCCTATTTCGTCCTCGCCGGCAGCTCGCTCCTGCTCAAGGCTCTGCACGTCGGCAAACCTGGTCCGCCGCAAAAGGTCATTGCGCTGGCGCCGACGACTCCGCTCGATTTCCTGATGTGGTTCCTCGTCTGCCTCAGCGCCGGCATCTGTGAAGAGCTCGTCTTCCGCGGCTACCTGCTGCGCCAGTTCTCTTCGATCGGCGGCAAGATCTGGATCGGCGTGGTGCTCTCGTCGCTCGTCTTCGGCGCCAGTCACGGCTATGAAGGTATGGCCGTCATGATTGTCATCTTTGTTTACGGCGTTCTTTTCTGCCTGCTGGTGCTCAAGAGCAAGAGCCTTGTCCCCGGGATGATCGCGCACGGTTGGCAGGATTTTTTTACCGGTATCGCCATCGCCGTGCTGCAACATATGCATCGTCTCTGACTTCAGGTCGAGAACAAATTTCACTCGCCGATTTTTTGCAAAAAACTTTGCTCGAAATTTTCTATTTTTCTCTTGACACCGCGCACGCGCAACTCTATACATTCGGTTAACTGCAGCAGACAAGCTGCAGTTTCGACGTCAGTCGAAAAAGGGAGAATAGACAATGGCAACCAAGAAGGCAGCCAAGAAAGCGCCGGCCAAGAAGGCCGCCAAAAAGACCGCTAAGAAGTAAGCGATCTTCAGCAGTAAAAGGCAACACGAAGGGGGATGCAATCCGCATCCCCCTTCGTAGTTTCTGCGGCCCGCATCTGCAACACAGCCACACTTCAAAGATCTGAACTACTCTATAGGCTCAGGAGAACTGCTCTAGCCGCATGACACGCCGCCGCTGGATCGCCGATACCTGGGACGAAGCCACCGCGTCCCTCACTGGAGAACAGGCTTCTCACCTCATTCGCGTACTGCGCGCGCAGCCCGGCATGGAGTTCGACATCGTCGCCGGACCGCGCGTCTGGCACGGTGTCGTGGCCGGCATCAGCGGCGACTCCGTTCGCTTCAATCTCATTGCTGAGGTCACCGCCGACCCTGCGCTGCCCATCACCCTGCTGCTCGCCGTCTTCAAATTCGACCGCATGGAGTGGGCCATCGAAAAAGCCACCGAGCTGGGCGTCGAACGCATCCAGCCGGTCATTGCGCGCCGCTCGGAAAAACATCTGGCGCAGGCCGCCGCCGCGCGCGTGGAACGCTGGCGCCGCATTGCCCGCGAGGCCGCAAAACAGTCGCGCCGCTCCGATGTTCCCGCCATCGAGGAACCCATGCCGCTCAAATCCGCCGTGCGCCGGCCGGGCGAACAGCTGCGCTTTGTGCTTGCTGAACAGGAACGCTCCACGACTTTTCGCTTTGCATTGACCGAAGCACTCGCCACCGCGGGCGATGAACTGCCGCCCATCGGAATTGCCGTTGGTCCCGAAGGCGGATGGACCGCCGAAGAAGAAGCGCTCTTTGATGCCGAAGGCTGGAAAGCCGTCAGCCTGGGGCCGCGCATTCTGCGCGCGGAAACCGCCGCCATGGCGGCGACTGCGATTGCCGCCGCGCTGCTCGAGTAGCCTGCGTACATCCTGGTGCGAGTACTACGCACCCCCGGAAATGCTCTAACATCCATTCAGGAATGTCCTCGCTCGCCCACTCCACGGAAACCTTCGCTACCCGCCTCGCGCATATCGAAGAGGTCATCGCCGCTGCGTGCCGCCGCGCCGGACGCCCGCGCGAATCCGTGCGCCTGATGGCCGTTTCGAAAACCCATCCCGCCTCAGCCATCGCCGAAGCCGTTGCCGCCGGCGTCACGCTCTTCGGCGAAAACCGCGTGCAGGAATTCCAGGCCAAGTCGCAGGATCTGGCCGCGCTCGGCGTCACCAGCGCCCAGGTTCACCTCATCGGACACCTGCAATCCAACAAATGCGCCAAAGCATCTGAGATCTTCTCCGCTATTGACACTGTCGATTCCCCTCACCTCGCCGAGCGGCTCCAGAACTCCGCCGCCTCACTCGGCAAGACGCTGCCCATCCTGGTCGAAATCAAGCTTAGCGAGGAAGCGGCGAAGACCGGCCTCGCGCCCGAGGGCGACGAACTGCGCGAGCTTCTCGCGCGCCTTCCGGATTTGCCTCATCTCAAGATGCGCGGCCTCATGACCATCGCTCCCTTCACTGGCGACGAAGCCATCACGCGCGCCTGCTTCCAGTCGCTGCGCCGCCTGCGCGACACGCTCGCCGCCGCGCATCCGCGTCTCGACTTTTCCGAGCTTTCGATGGGCATGTCCGGCGACTTCGAAATCGCCATCGAAGAAGGCTCGACCTGCGTGCGCATTGGAACGGCACTCTTCGGCCCGCGCGAGGCCCGCCCATGATTCCGGAAGGGTTGATTCGCGACACACCTTCCGGCGCCGTGCTTGCCGTGCGTGTCACACCGCGCGCCAGCCGGTCGACCTTTCAGGGGGTGCTGGTCAAGGAAGACCAGCCCATGCTCCGTATCGCGCTGCACTCCCCACCGATTGACGGCCGCGCCAATGAGGAACTGCTCGCCTTCCTGTCGCGCCAGCTGGACCTGCCGCATTCCTCACTCGAGATCATCCGCGGCATGCAGTCCCGCGAGAAGCTGGTCCGCACCATCGGCGTCAGCGCGGACGAGCTCAGCACCGCGTTGCTCCCCATTCTCCGGCGCCTCTTGCCCAACTCCGCCTGACAACCCCGCTCCGCTCCCGTACACTGTCGCTTACCCTTAGTGGCTGTGATTCCCTTTGGAGCCTTGGAGTGAATCGCAACCTCTCAATCCCGGTTGAGGCTTCTCGATGTCTCCTCTGTATGCCATGGTGCTGGGCGCGATCGTCATTGCTCTGCTGTCTGTCTCGCTCGGCCGCCTGCACACCATCAAAACCCGCGCGGACTACCTTGTCGCCGGTCGTACCCTGCCGGCCTTCGTGCTCGTCTTCACGCTGCTCTCCTCCTGGATTGGTTCCGGCTCGCTGCTGGCCGGCGCGGAAAACGCCTACCGCCATGGCTTTGCCGCACTGTGGCAGGCCGCCGGCGGCTGGGCCGGGCTGGTGCTCATCTACTTCATCGCGCCGCGCGCGCGCCACTTCGCCCAGTTCACCATCCCCGACCTGCTCGAAACCCGCTACAACCAGACCGCGCGTATCCTCGGCGTCATCGCCATCCTGTTTGCCTACACCGCCATCACCAGCTACCAGATCATCGGCGGCGGAGATATTCTGCACCTCATCTTCCCCACGCTCAACGCCACCGTTGGCAAATACATCATCACGGCCTTCGTCGTCGTCTTCACTGCGATTGCCGGCATGGCCTCGGTTGCCTACATGGATGTCGTCATCGGCCTGCTTGCAACCTTCACGCTCATCGTTGCCATGTTCGTCGTCCTGCACACCGTCGGCGGATGGGCGGTAGTCACGCATCGGCTGCCCGCCACCCACTTCGAGGTCTTCGGCGACTTCACCTGGGCGGACGCAATGGAGTTGTTCATCCCCACGATGTTGCTCATGCTCGGCAACCAGTCCATGTACCAGAAGTTTTTCTCCGCAAAGTCCGAGCGCGATGCCCGCGTCGCCGTGGTTGGCTGGGTGATCGGCACAGTGATCCTGGAAACCGTCATCGTCGCGCTCGCGGTCTTCGGCTCGGCGATGTTCCCACACGGAGAAGTGGAGCGACGTCCCCGCGAAATCATCGCCTACGTTGGCCTGCATGGTGTTCCTCCGCTGCTTGGCTCGCTGCTGGTCGGCGCCGTCTTCGCCAAGATCATCTCCACGGCGAACAACTACCTCTTCTCACCCGCTACCAATCTCGTCAACGACGTCTTCGTACGCTACGTCGCGCCCAACGCCTCCAACCGATTCGCGCTCATCGTTTCGCGCCTCATGGTTGCCGTACTTGGTCTGTGGGCGCTTTACGAGGCCATGCACACGCAATCCGTACTCAAACAGGCGCTCTATGCGTACACGGTGTATTCTGCGGCGCTCACGCCGGTCATCCTCGCGGCCTTCTATTGGAAGCGCGCCAACGCAGCCGGCGCCGTCGCCGCCATCGCAGCCGGCACCATTGTCACCGTTGGTTGGGAGACTCCCCTGGCACATCGCCTGTTCCCGCCCACGTGGACACAACTGGACGCCATCTTCCCGGCGCTGGCCGCCGCGCTTCTCTGCCTCGTCATCGTCAGCGCCGTCACGCGTCCGCCGCGCCGCGAGCAGCTCACGCCGTTCTTCCCGGAACTTTCCGCAGGGGATTAATGCGTGCGCCCACCGGTCCCGAATCCGGAACTCCCGCTGGTGACGAAAACCTTTGAGTGGAATCCAATGAGTGTTGTGGGTAAATTAGAAAACGGCTTGTCATGCGCGTTCTGCTTCTCTCCGACATTCACTCCAACCTGGAAGCCCTGACGGCGGTCCTCGCGGCTGCGCCTGCGTATGACACAGTCTGGAACCTGGGCGACGTCGTCGGCTATGGCGCCAACCCCAACGAAGTCATCAACCGCGTACGCGAACTCGGCGATACCTTTGTTCGCGGCAATCACGATCGCGCCTGCAGCGGCCTCTCTGACGTTTCTGACTTCAACCCCATCGCTGGCCGCGCCGCACGCTGGACGCGGGCCGTGCTCACCGAGGAGCACACGATCTGGCTGCGAAATCTGGCCGCCGGCCCCATCATGCCGGATGGCCCCGCCGTAAGCTGCGTGCATGGATCGCCACTCGATGAAGACCAGTACCTGCTCACCGTGCGCGATGCCTGGAAACCGCTCTGCCAGATCGAGACACGGATCAACTTCTTTGGCCACACCCATGTACAGGGCGGCTTCGCCACCAACGGCGAAGAGTGGTTCCGGCTCACGCCGCAATACAGCTCCCGCGACCATGTCGACTCCTACGAGTTGCAGTTGCGCGACGGCGGCCGTTACATGCTCAATCCCGGTTCGGTGGGCCAGCCCCGCGACGGCGACTGGCGCGCCGCCTTCGCGATCTACGACGACCAGGCACGCACCGTCACTTACTATCGCGTGCCTTACGACGTGCGCCTCGCGCAGATGCGCATTCTCAGCGCCGGCCTGCCCGACCGCCTTGCCATCCGCCTGCGCGATGGCCGCTGATCGTCCCCTCATCCCCTCACACCGGATACCATAGAAGCATGCTTGCCAAGCGCTATGCACGTTGGATGTACGCCTGGGAAACCGCCCTGACCACCCGCGATGAAAACCGCGTCGTTCGCCCGCTGGAGTGGGGCTTCGACTGGCTCGCGGACTTTGTCGAGTCCTCGGGGCTCGCGCCGCATGTGGCCGCCGCTGCCGGCAATGCCCGGGCCGAAGAAGCCGCCTTTCTCGCGCTGAATGAGGCAATCCTTCGCACGCCTTCGTTCTTCGACTACGAGCCTCCGTCCGACTATCAACTCGAAACTCGATTTCCGCAGCTCTTCCCCACCAACGTCCGGCCCGAAACTCTCGCGCAGGATGCCAAACTCAAGCAGGACGCCGAGGATGGCAAGCTGCCACCCGCTGAATTCCTCCGATTCACCTCGCCGGTCCGCACGCCCTACGCGGAAAACGACTTCGTCAACGCGCGCTGGTTTCCCGCACCGCCCGAGCGCCAGGCCGGCAAGCCGAAACAGGCCATCATCGTCATGCCGCAGTGGAACGCCGACGCTTTCAGTCACAACGCGCTCTGCACGCTCTTCAATCGCTTTGGAATTTCCGCGCTGCGCCTCAGCAAGCCGTTCCACGACATTCGCCGCCCGGCCGAGCTCGAGCGCTCCGACTACGCGGTCAGCGCCAACATCGGCCGAACCATCGCCGCCTGCCGTCAGGCCGTCGTCGATATCCGCTGTTGCCTGGACTGGCTACAGGCGCAGGGCTACGAGCAATTCGGCATCCTCGGCACCAGCCTCGGCTCCTGCTACGCATTCATCGCCTCGGCCTTCGACGCCCGCCTGCGCGTCAACGCCTTCAACCACGCCTCCATGAGCTTTGGCGATGTCGTCTGGACCGGCCAGAGCACGCGCCACATTCGTGCCGCCCTGGAGAATGAAGGCCTCACCCAGCCACGGCTCGACGCGCTCTGGCGCGCCATCAGCCCCATCTCCTACATCGACCGTTTTGCCGCGAACCCGAAAAAGGTTCTCGTCGTCCACGCCACCTACGACCTCACCTTTCTGCGCGAATTTTCGCAGGAAGTACTGCGCAGCTTCGCCGCCTCCGGCATCGACTTTGTGTCGAAAGTCCTGCCCTGTGGCCACTACACCACCGGCGAATTCCCCTTCAACTACCTCGACGGCTGGTATCTCGGCTCGTTTGTATACTCAGCGTTTAAGAATCTGGCACAGAATTCACGCCCGCCGCTACCCGCCGCGGACCGCGAGTTCGCCACGGAGTAGCTGAGCGAACCCGGACCCGATCGCCCATCGCCCGTCCCGATTCGTACAATAGAAGAAAGCCCATGGCCACCACCCACACCGCACCATCCAGCACCACCCCGGTTCCGCGCCTGCTGCGCCGCTATGCCTGGATCGTCACCATCTACACGGTCCTCGTCATCGTCTGGGGCGGCGCGGTAACGGCCACGGGTTCGGGCAACGGATGCGGCGACCACTGGCCGCTGTGCGACGGCCAGGTCGTCCTGAACCATCCGCACATGAAGATGATGATCGAGTACGCGCACCGCCTCAGCAGCGGCATCGTTCTCTTCGCCATCCTCGGCTTGCTGGTCTGGACGTTCTTCGCCACGCCCCGACGCCACATGGCGCGCATTTTTTCCGTGGCGGCCATGATTCTCGTCATGAATGAAGCACTACTCGGCGCCGGGCTCGTACTGCTGCGCCTTACCACCGGCGGGGTCACGCTTGAGCGCCTGCTCTATTTCGCGCTCCACTTCACCAACACATTTCTGCTGCTCGGCGCCGTCGCCGGAACCGCGCATTTCCTCTCGCGCAGGCGCGGCTACCTGCGCGGGGAAATCCGCTTCCGCTCACTGGGCTTTGGCCTTCCCGGCCTCATCGCTCTGCTCATTGTGGCCGTCAGCGGCTCCGTCGCCGAACTCGGCGACATGATTTACCCCTCCAGTAACCTGCGCGCCGCCATCGTCGCCGACTTTTCCAGCCATGGCTCCTGGCTCGTGCGCCTGCGCTGGCTGCATCCGGCCTGCGCACTGATTGCCGGAGTCTTCCTGCTGTGGCTTGTCTATGGCGCCGTGCAAAAGCCTGCGCTCCGCAGCCTTGGTATCGCTGTCGTCGCTCTGCTCGGATTGCAGTACACGCTGGGCATCACAGACGTTCTGCTCCTTGCACCCACTTGGATTCAGCTCGCACACCTCTTCGGCGCGGACGTCCTCTGGGTCACCGTCTTCCTGCTCGCCACGCAGCTCTGCATCGTCGAAGCCCCACAGGCATTCCCCGAATCCGTCCAGTAGAATTGCTCGTAGCACACATTTCTTGCGCCACGATGGCGCAGACCTGCGAGCCTTTGCGCTGCGTCTGCGATGCCCGCAGAGAAATCTCCGGTTCCCATCCGCACCTCGTTTCCTTTACGCTGTCATCGCGACTTTTCCCCGCTTTCGGAGACTGCACATGCCGCTTCTTCGCCGCATTCTTTGTTCTGCTGCCGCAATTGGCATCGTTTTCATAAGCTCAGCCGGAACTCCCGGCCACGCGCAGGCCACCAACTTCCCTGACAAGCCTCCCATCCTGCTCGGCGCTGCCTGGTATCCCGAGCAGTGGCCAGAATCCCGCTGGAACACCGACCTCGACCTCATGGAAAAGGCCCACATCCACCTGGTCCGCATCGGCGAGTTCGCCTGGAGCAGCATGGAACCCTCCGAAGGCAAGTACAACTTCGGCTGGCTCGACAAGGCTATCGCCATGGCCGCCCAGCACCACATCTGCGTCGTGCTCGGCACGCCATCGGCCGCGCCGCCTGCATGGCTCACCAGCAAGTATCCACAGACGCTGCGCGTCAGCGAGAACGGCGTGCGCGCCCAGCACGGCAATCGACAACAGTTCTCTTTCAGCGACCCGCTCTACCGCAAATTCGTTTACAACATCGTGCTGCAGATGGCCAGACGCTACGGTCACAATCCCGATGTCGTGGGCTGGCAACTCGACAACGAGTTCGCCGAGCCTGATTTCGGACCCACCGCGCAGGCCCAGTTCCACGCCTGGCTTCAGAAGCGCTACGGCACCATCGCCAACCTCAATGAAAAGTGGGCGACCGCCTACTGGAGCCAGACCTACGACAACTTCGACGAAATTCCAGTCCGCGCCGACAACGAGAACCCCGCGCTGCTGCTGGACTGGAAGCGCTTTGTCACCGACACGTGGAAGAGCTACGCGCAGAACCAGATCAATGCGTTGCGCCCCAACATTGACCCGCGCCAGTTCATCACCACCAACACCATGGGCTGGTTTGACGGCTTCAACGAGTACGAACTCCACTCCATCCTCGACATGGCTGCGTGGGATGACTACATCTCCTCCGACCATTATGACTATCTCGACAATGGTGCCCGCCACGACCTCACCCGAGGCTACAAGCGCAAGGACTTCTGGGTGATGGAAACCGAGCCGGTCTTCGTGGACTGGCGCAAAACGAACACGCCTCTCAAAAAGGGACAGGTCATTGACATGGCGTGGCAGGCCATCGGCCACGGCGCCAACGCCGTCGAGTACTGGCAATGGCGCAGCGCGCCCAACGGCCAGGAGGAATACCACGGCACGCTCATCGGCGCGGACGGCAAACCGGTCCCCGTCTACTGGCAGATCCAGAAACTCGGCGCGGAGTTCGACGAAACCGGCAGCGCGCTCGAAGGCACTTCTCCCCACTCCAGGGTTGCCATCATCAATGATTACGACAGCCGGTGGGCCATCAACTTCCAACGTCAGAGCGCCAGGTTCGATCCCGTCAAGGAAATGCTGGCTTTCTACGATCCGCTGCGCACCATGTCGCAGGCCGTCGATATCGTTTCCGCACAAGCGCCGCTCAGCAGCTACAAGCTGGTCGTCGCGCCTGCGCTCAACGTCCTCACCCCGGTCGAAGCCGAACACCTCATGCATTATGTCCGCAATGGCGGCCATCTCATCCTCGGGCCGCGCAGCGGTATGAAGAACGAGTACAACGGACTCAACCCGCAGGGGCAGCCCGGTCCGCTCGAACCATTCCTGGGTGCGCGCGTCTTGCAGTATTACGCGCTCGCCAACAACGTCCCCCTCGACGGCTTCTTCGGCCCCGGCAGAGCCAAGATCTGGGCCGAACAGCTCACCGTCACCGCGAAAGATCCGGAAGCGGACCATATTCACGTCCTCGAGCGCTATGGCAAGAGCAATGGATGGCTCGACGGCCAGCCCGCCATCGTGACCCGCCGCTACGGCACAGGCTCCATCACCTACGTGGGCGCCTGGCTCAACCCGCCGCTCATGCAGAAATTTGCTGCCTGGGCTCTGCATGACGCAGGGGTCCGTCCCATCCTGCCCAACGTGCCCATGGGGGTTGAAGTCTGCCAGCGCTCCAGCGCCGCCAAGGACATCCTCATCCTCATCAACCACGACACGGTGACGCACACCATCATGCTTCGGCGTCCTATGTTCAACCTGCTCGGCAATAAATCCATGCGCGTCGGCGAGGTCACGCTTCCCAAGTATGGCGTCGCCGTGCTGGAGGCCTCGCCGCGATAAATTCACCGCAGACACCCCCGCGGGCCGCCGCACCGTAACGCCGGCCCGCAAGGCGCCTCAGAACATTTCCAGGAGAAAGCCTTCTCCCGATCAGGCTTGTTGTCCTCCCAGACACCGGGGATTCACTGAATTCCCGGCGCCTTTTTCTCCGCCCTGCCGGTTCTCGGCAATAACTCACTAGACACACGTTTGTCTCATCCTGTTCAATGGAAGCTTCGGTCTGGTACATTGTTTCCGCATCATTCCAAGGAGCCTCGTCGTGTCCAAAACAGCCTCAAATAAATCGATTCATTTCGTTGTGCTCGCCTTGCTGCTTTTTCTGGGCGCGCCCCTTGCGCTTCAGGCCCAGTGGCCCCTGCCCGATACTCCTGCCGTCGAAAAGAAGGTCGACGCCATGGTCAACAAGCTCACGCTCCAGCAAAAGCTGGAGCTCATTGGCGGCGTGGACAGCATGTACATCCGCGCAGAACCCTCTATCGGCCTGCCACGCCTCAAGATGTCCGACGACTCGCTCGGCGTCCGCACCTGGGGACCTGACACCTCCTACACGGCCAACATCGCTCTGGCCGCAACCTGGGATCCGTCTATGGCCCGCCAGGTCGGCCAAGCGATTGGACGCGATGCCCGCGCCCGCGGCGTGAACTTCCTGCTCGGCCCCGGCGTCAACATCTACCGCGCGCCGGTCGACGGCCGCAACTTCGAATTCATGGGCGAAGATCCCTATCTGGCCGGACACATGGCCGCCAACTTTGTTCTTGGACTGCAAAGCCAGGACGTCATCGCGACGGTCAAGCACTTCGACGCCAACAACGCCGAATACAACCGCCACAACATCAACGCCATCATCAGCCAGCGCGCCCTGCACGAGATCTACCTGCCCGCCTTCAAGGATGCCGTCGAGATCGGTCACGCCGGCGCCGTCATGGATTCCTACAATCTCGTCAACGGCGAACACTCCACCCAGAACAAGGAACTCAACATCAACATCCTTCGCAAGCGCTGGGGCTTCAAGGGCATCCTCATGTCCGACTGGTTTGCCACCTATAGCGCGGTGGGCGCGGCGAACGGCGGCCTCGACCTGGAAATGCCCTTCGGCGAGTACATGAATCCCAAAAACCTGATGCCCGCCATCAAGGACGGCCAGGTCTCCGTCGCCACCATCAACGACAAGGTGCGCGATATTCTCCGCGATGCCGTCCGCTTCGGCTTCCTGGACCGGCCGCAGCTCGTGCCCGGCCTTCCCAAGGATAGTTTTCAGAATCAGCAGGTCGCCCTGCGCGAAGCGCTCGAAAGCATCACGCTTCTGAAGAACCAGAATCACCTGCTGCCGCTCAACCCCGATGCCGTGCGGACCATCGCCATCGTCGGCCCGGACGCATGGCCGATGCCGGAAGCCGGCGGCAGCTCGAACGTGACGCCCTACAACTCCACCAGCTTCCTCACCGGCCTCGTTCGCTTCGGCGGCGCAAAGATCAAGGTCCTCTACGTGCGCGGCCTGCCTACCACTGAGGAATTCTTCCAGCACACGAAATTCGTGGCGTCTCCGGGCAGCAATCCCTACTTCTCCAGGGCCGTGAAGATCGAAACCTACAACAATCCCAACTTTCAGGGCACCCCGGCCGTCACTTGGGCGCCGAAGATGGCGGGCTACCATCCGGCCGAGTGGACCCCCGAAACCAAACATCCGAAGAGCATTCGCTACACCGCCACCTTCATGCCCAAAACCACTGGAAGCTACATCGTTGTGGCTGCCGCCGGCGGGTCCGATCGCTACCAGGTGATGATCAACGGCCAGGCAGTGCTGCATGAGGACACGCACGAAGGCCAGGCACCGCACTCCACCGAGATCCAGCTTCCGGCCGGGCAGGCCGCGCACATCGAAGTCAAGTACTGGCCCACCGGCAACTCCCCGCGCTTCGGCATGGGCATCGAGGCCGCAGACCAGATCGTCGATCCGGAAGTGAAGCAGATCGCGGCCCTGGCTGACGCTGTCGTGGTCTCCGTCGGCTTCAATGAGCACAGCGAGAGCGAAGGCTTTGACCGCTCCTTCGAACTGCCCTTCGGCCAGAACGAGCTCATCCAGACCGTGGCCGCGGCCAACAGGAACACCATCGTGACCATCTGCGCCGGCGGCAACGTCGACATGCAGCCCTGGATCCACGACGTCCCCGCCATCCTCGACACCTTCTATCCCGGCCAGGAAGGCGGCCCGGCGCTCGCGCAGATCATCTTCGGCGAGCACGACCCGGAAGGCCACCTGCCGGCCTCCTACGCAGCCAACTGGAGCGAGAACCCGACTTACCACAACTATTACGGACCCAAGGTTCCCTGGGGCACCGTCGAGCCGGTTAAGTATGCCGAGGGTGTTTACGTCGGCTACCGGTACTACACCACCTTCCACAAGCCCGTGCTGTTCCCCTTCGGCTTCGGCCTTTCCTACACGACGTTCTCCTTCAGCAACCTGAAGGTCACGCCGGAAAATGCCCCCACGGCCGGTGACATCACCGTGTCCTTCGATGTCACCAACACCGGCCAGCGCGAAGGCGCCGACGTTGCCCAGCTATACGTGGGCGACCCCTCGGCAAAAATCAAGCGGCCTGTCGAAGAACTGAAAGGCTTCCGGAAAGTCCGCCTGATGCCCGGCGAGGTGCAGCACGTCGTGCTGCACCTCACTCACAGCGATCTGGCCTACTGGAGCGATCAGAAACACGGATGGGAAGTCGACCCCGGCAAATTCATCGTTTACGTCGGCGACTCTTCCGAGCATCTGCCGCTGCAGCAGTCCTTCCAGGTGCAGTAGCTTTCCACTCTCACATCTCAGGCCGGTCCATGGGGACCGGCCTTGGTGTTTCCGCGCAACGGCGCCGCATCAAGCAATCTGCCGCCATTCCAGAGGCTGCCGCAAGGCTTCGTCGGCGGCGGTCGATTTCAACACTTCCACTTCCAGCATCACCACCTGGTGCTCGAAATCCCTTGGCAGCGCATGGGTGCAGCGGCACAGCTCGGCCATTTTGAGGTGCGAGCTCCGGCTCAGATGCAGGCCCGCCGCCAGCAGCACGCCATACATTTCCACGCAGATCGCCCGCGGAAATTCGCACTCCAGCCCCGCCGACCCGTCGGAGTGGAATCTCCGGCTCAGCATCTGCCCGCCGCAGGCCGCGATCGCTCCCGTCAGAAAACACACCGTCTTCTCCGGCGCATCCTCCGATCGGGCAATCAGCCGCAACTCGGGCAACAGATCGTTCTGCGTGATCAGCACACTCTCTTGATCGGACGAAAACGCTGTGTTGTTTACTGCGGACGAGGAAATTCGCCCCGTTTCTGTCACTTGCGCGCAATTCCTCTGCCGAAGAGCCGCAAAAGCCTGCAACGACTTGCACAAACCACTCATCCAAAACCTATTGCTGTCATTTACAGCCGGTGCCGGGCGCACGATTTGGTATCCTCTGCACAAGTCCGACGCATCGTTGAGGGGGTCCGTGCCTAGTCGTCAGGAAGTTCAATGGTCGCAGCTGAAGGTCGGCGTCCTGATCATCGTCGCGCTGGCGGCTGTGGTTGCCCTCATCTTCTTGATGTCGGGGAATCGGGGCGGCTTTTTTACCGGCAAGATCACCGTTCGCTCCTATTTTGAGAACTCCGCCGGCCTCAAGGTGGGTGCGCCGGTCAACCTGGACGGCGTCACTATCGGCAACGTAAAGGCCATTCACATCGTGTCAGAGCCCCGCCTTACGCCGGTCGAAGTCATCATGGGCGTCAGCGACCAGTACCGTAACAAGCTCTTCACGGATTCCAGAACCAGCCTGACCACCGTCGGCGTCCTAGGTGACACCGTCGTCGACATCGACAACCGCCAGGCCCACGGCCAGCCCGTACAGAACAACGCCGTCCTGCCCACGAATGAGACACCCAATCTGCAGGATGTGATCCAGTCCAGCCAGACCACGATCCAGAAGTTGAACACCATCCTGGATCAGCTGAGCCTGCTGGTAGATAAGCTGAACAGTAACCAGGGCTCCATTGGCAAACTCATCAATGACCCGACGCTCTACGACCGCGCCGTGACGGCAGTCAACCAGCTCAGCTCCATTGCCAGGCAGATCAACAGCGGCAAAGGCACCATCGGCAAGCTCATGACCGATGACTCGCTCTATAACCACCTCAACGACAGTGCCACCAAGCTGGACAACGTGGCCACAGAAATCAACGGCGGCAAGGGAACGCTAGGCAAGCTTATCTGGGATCCCACCCTCTACGACAACCTCGAGAAATCTTCCACGCAGCTCAACCAGGTGCTGGCCAAGGCCAACAACGGACACGGCGCCGTCGGCATGTTGCTCAACGACCCGGCCTTTGCAAAGAAGCTGAACGACACCGTCACCCAGCTCAACGCCATTCTCGCCCAGGCCAATGAGGGTAAAGGCACCATCGGTCAGCTCATTAAGAATCCCGCGCTCTATGACCACCTCGACGAAGTCAGCGTGAGCAGTAGCGAGCTTGTTACGGCCATCCGCAAGAACCCCAAGAAATATCTCTCCATCAAACTGCATATTTTCTGATTGACTCCCGTCCAAAACAAAAGCCGGAGGGCTTCCTTCGGCTTCAGTTCTTGTTTGGAATCGTGCTACTGTCTTTCAGCACAGAACACCCATCATCGTTGGCGGGCAGCCCCCCCCAACTTCTGAATGCTGCCCGGGAATGCAAGAGGAACGCATGCAAGTCACTCGTATTCTTTCGGTGCTTCTGCTGGGCACAGGCCTGGCTATGGCGCAACAGGCAAAGCCTGCTGCCACCCACTCATCGGTACCTGTTGAACCGAAGGCCCCGCACAGCTTTGACCTCCGGGCTCTCGATACCAGCGTCAATCCCTGCGACGACTTCTACCAGTTCGCCTGCGGTAACTGGATCAAGAATCATCCCATCCCCGCTGACCAGTCCCGCTGGGGACGCTTCAACGAGCTCTACGAGCGCAACCAGTACCTGCTCTACCTCGACCTCAAGCAGGCGGCCGACCATCCCTCCACGCCGCTCCAAAAGAAATACGGCGACTTTTATGCCGCCTGCATGGACACCGACCGCGCAAACGACCTGGGCGACCAGCCCATCCTTCCCGCGCTTCATGCCATTGACGCCATCCACAGCAAGCGGCAGCTTGCTCCGCTCGTCGCCCGCCTCATCTCGCAGGACGGCGTACCGGTCTTCTTCCGCTTCGGCGTCGTCCAGGACCAGAAAAATTCGGCCAGCCAGATCGCCTATGCCGGGCAGGGCGGCCTCACCATGCCGGACCGCTCCTACTACCTCGACGACTCGCCTCGCACCACCGCCATCCGCGCCCAATATCACCGATACGTGGTAACTCTCTTCAAGCTGGTCGGCGACTCGGATGCGCAGGCAGAAACCGAGGCAGCGCATGTCCTCGCCATTGAGACCGCGCTGGCCAGGGGCTCGCTGCCCCGCGTCGCGCTGCGCAATCCGGCCAACCGCTACCACCCCATGCCGGTTTCCGGTCTCGATAAACTCGCGCCCGAGTTCGCCTGGCAGAAATTCCTCGCGGACATCCACGCGCCGGCGATTCCGGTCATGAACGTCGGCATGCCCGGCTTCTTCACGGCCCTGAACCAGGAGCTCGCCACGCAGGACCTGGCAGCCATCAAGAGCTACCTGCGTTTCCACACCATCAGCGACGCCGCGCCCTGGCTCTCAGAGCCCTTTGCGCAGGCCCATTTCGAATTCTTCCGCCACACCCTCGCCGGCCAGGATCAGCAGTCCGCCCGCTGGAAGCGCTGCACCGCGCTTACCGATCGCGCGCTCGGCTTCGCCGTTGGGCAGGATTGGGTCCAGCAGCACTTCCCACCCAGCGCCAGGCAGAACACCGAGCAGATGGTCGCCGCCCTTAAACAGGCGCTCGCCCAGGACATCCAGAACATCCCCTGGATGACCGAAGCCACCAAAAAACAGGCGGAGATCAAACTGGCTGCCATGCGGCAGAAAATCGGCTACCCCGACCATTGGCGCGACTACTCCAAACTCAAAGTGTCCCGCGCCAGCTTCATCGTCGACCTGCAGCACACGGCTCGCTTCGAGTTCGACCGCCAGCTCAACAAGATCGGCAAGCCGGTCAATGAAAAGGAATGGGGCATGACCCCACCCACCGTCAACGCCTACTACAACCCACCGCAGAATGACATCAACTTCCCTGCCGGCATCCTGCAGCCGCCCTTCTACGATTACCGCATGGACCCGGCCGTCAATTTCGGCGGCATCGGCGTCGTCATCGGCCATGAAATGACCCACGGCTTTGATGACGAAGGCAGCCGCTACGACGCCCACGGCAACGTCCGCAACTGGTGGACACCGCAGGACCGCAAGGCCTTCGACGAGCGCACCAGTTGCGAAGTGAAGGAATATTCTGCCTTCCAGCCCATCCCCGGCGTCCACCTCAACGGCCGCCTCACTCTGGGCGAAAACACCGCCGACAACGGCGGCCTGCGCATCGCCTACGCGGCACTGCTCCAAACGCTCGCCAGCGAGCACAAGAGCATCGACGAGAAAATCGGCGGCTACACAGAGGCCCAGCGCTTCTTCATCGCTTTTGCGCAGATATGGTGCGGAAGCCAGACGCCACAGGCCGCCGCGCTCGCGGCCAAAACCGATCCCCACTCCCCGGGACGATTCCGCACCGATGGCACCGTGCAGAATTTCCCGGCCTTCGGCAAGGCCTTCAGTTGCAAAAAAGGTGACCCCATGATGCCGGTCCATGGCTGCCGCGTCTGGTAGCTGAATCCCTATTCTTTCCAGGGCCGCCATTTATGGCGGCCCTTCACTTTCCTTCAGCCGCAGAGAACCTTACAATGAGACACCGGCAATCTTGATGGATGCGAGATGTAAAATCTCTGCTTTACAATGCAATCGGGAGTCATCCCTACCAGTTTGCCTGCGCCATCTCCCCGACATGGCCAGGAAAGGAAGCGCATGAAGTTCAGGAATTTCGGCCAGGCCTCTCTGGCTATACTGGCGACCTTGGCGGCCACCATTGGGGTCTCCGCGTGCAAGCAGAATTACTCCACCGGCTATTTTTACGTCACCGGAGTGAAGACAGCCACGACCTCTGGTGAAATCGGAGCCTTCAAAGTCAACAGCACCGATGGTGCACTGTTTCAGGTCCCCGGCCAGCCGTTTTCGTCCGACGGCAGCAACCCCATTCGCGTGATTGCCGATCAGACTGGCCGTTACATTTTCGTGTTGAACCACGGTGTCAAGAGCACCAGCGGCAGCGGAAATATCACCTACACCGGAAACGGCATCGCCGTCTTCAGCGTCGGCGGCGACGGAGCCGTCTCGTTCCAGCAGGGCTATTCCGCATCTGGTACAGGTGACATTCGCATCCTCGAGTACGAGGGCTCGTACGTTTATGTGCTCGATGAGTATGCGCCCGCTGTTCTGCCTGGTACCCAGACGATCGCGAACGCCTCGCCCACAAAGAGCGCGGCATTCCCCTGCTACGACAGCGCCGATAAGGTATATCGGCCGGTGGGCGCCGTCACGGCCTTCCAGGTCAACTCCAACACCGGCATCTTCACCCTTCTGCAGAATGCTCAGCTGAACGGCATCACCTACTTCCCGGTAGGCTGCTTCCCCGTGGACATGCACATCGCCGGGAACGTCCTTTACACCATGGACGCCGGTAGCTCCAGCAATGGCGACATCGAAACTGTTTTCCCGTACCTCGTCAGTGCAGGCACCGGCCAGCTGACGCTGACCACCAACGGCCCCATCTCCGTCCCCGGCGCCGTGGCGATCAATACCATCTCGGGCGACACGGCCGGCAACTACGTCTTCATGCTCGATGGTTCCACCAACGAAATTTATGCGTACGAGCCCGGCAACAACGGCTCGCTGACGGCCATCAACGGAAGCCCCTTCAAGAACGACCCCAACGTGGCGGATCCCGACGCGCTCATGGTCAGTTCCGGCAGCAGTCAGCGCTTCCTCTACGTGGCGAACGCCCAGTCATCCGGATCGCTCACCTCGTCGAATGGCGAGATATCGTTCTTCACCATCGATCCCACCACCAAGACCCTGGCAGAAGATGCCGGTTCTCCGTTTGGTACCGGTTCCGGCCCCATCACCATCCTGATGGATCCGACCAACCAGTTCATCTACACCGTCGACCACGTCGGAGGGACAATCACCGGCCGTCTCTACAACCCGAATACCGGTGTTCTGACCGATCTCCACGTCGTATCCACTCTCAAGACAGTAGATCTCCCGACCTGGGGTGTCATCGACTCACACACTGACTAGTGGAAACCATGACGGCCTCCTCGGAGGCCGTCATGTCCCGTCAGCGAAATCCCCGTCATCTGCCGTCTAGCTTAAAGGGCGTTTGAACGATTACAATGCAATCCGGGATACCCATTTATCATCGAACCTCGTCCGTTCCCGGCAATGACGAGGATGAAGGAAGCGCATGAAGTTCAGGAAACCGGGCCAGATTCTACTGGCTATCGCTGCATCCGCCATCGTAGGACTCGGCCTTACGTCGTGCGGCCAAAGTAATACCATCGACTTTCTCTACGTCACGGCCAATAAAAACGCCACGGGACAGATCGCTGTCTACTGGGTCGATCAGGAATCGGGCGCTATTTCTCCCATTCCGGATTCACCATACCCCTCCGGCGGCGAAAACCCCGTTGCGGAAGTGGCCTCACCCAATGGCAAGTTCCTCTATGTCGTCAACCATGACGATAATGCGATCGTCGAGTTCGCTATCGGCACCGACGCCAAGATCTATCCCCAGAAGACCTGCAATACTCCCGGCACGGATCCTGAAGCCATTGCCATCAACTCGACCGGCACTGAGCTTTTCATCGTCGACACCTATGCTCCGGCCCCCAGCGGCCAGGCGCCTTATTCGCAGACCAACCCCGGTCCCGGAGCACTGGTCGCGTTCAAGCTCGATCCCACCCATCAGACGTTCAGCAGTTGCACACCGATCGCCAACGGCAGCCAGTCCTATTGGCCTCTCGGCAACTACCCGGGCGGCGTAGGGGTCACGGATAACGGTTCCTACGTCTACGCGGTCAACACAGGCTCCATCGTCACCACGACGACTCCGCCCACTGCGGGCGTGCCGGTGAATCCACCCACGACCGGTGCGGGTTCCATTTCCGGCTTCAAGGTCAACAGCAACGGCACTTTGGCTGCACTGCCAAACAGCCCATTCTCTGCCGGCACCGCTCCAACAGCCATGGCAATTGATCCGACCAGTCGCTTCCTCTACGTTACAGACAGCGCGCAGAATCAGGTCATCGAATACACCATACAGTCCACCGGCCAGCTCAACCCCATCAATGAGGGCCTGGCTCAGACCGGCAACTTCCCCAACGGCATTACTGTTGACCCGCGCGGCATGTTCGTCTACGTCACGAACTATACCGACGGCACCATCTCCACCTACAACGTCAACACCGCCAACGGTATCCTCACCGATAACGCCACGCCCACCCTCAAGGCTGGACCGGGCGCCCTCTGCGTGATCGTGGAACCGGCGCTCGCCCGCTTCATTTTCACGGCCAACTTCCTGGAAAACGAAGTCAGCAGCGCCGAGCTGAATACCGTCAGCGGAAGCCTCACCACGGACCAGAACTCGCCGTACCCGACCTCAGCGCAGCCTACCTGTGTGGCCGCTGTACCGCACGGCAACCACTCGACGCAGAATGTCACCGTGGCTCCCACCGGTAACATCTAAAATCAAGCTGTATCATTCCACACAAAAGGCCCGCTTCGGCGGGCCTTTTCTATTCCCTTTACAGTTCGTATTGCTTCCCGCAGGCGTGGTTCTGTTTTTTCCCCGAGAAAGTCACCCCGATACTCTCGGCAGTTTCCCGCAGCGGTCCTGCCCGTACCCAATTGGCGCAAAAATCGCCCTCCAGGCTCCCCGGAGCGAAAGATCCACTCTCAGGCCACCCGCACAGACCTCGAACGCTCTCCAAGGCTGCAGGAAGCTTCCGTCGCCTCGTTCAGAGAGCCAGCCTCGCCGGGCAGATGCCCGCAGATCTCGCAGATCGGAAAAGCACTCCCAGACCGGGCTGGACTAGCGGCAGGCAGCTCCGACGGCGAGGAGTTTTCCTCCTGGCATCTTGCCGCGGTGCACCATCCTGGTCCCGAACCGGCCTTTTTATCGCCCGTAGTTGGGTAGAAATTTTGTGCGAATATACCTTTGAACCGGCTTCTCGAAGAAGGTCATCACCAGCACGGCCACCAGCACCAGCGTCGCGTAACTGATCCAGGGATCGAACCGCGCCAGCCCCAGATCATTCCACAGATGCCAGCGGTGGATCAAAATCCACAGGTTGAAGTGCAGAATGTACAGGCAATAGCTCGCCTGCCCGGCCACGGCGAGGGGGAAAAACCCGAAGATCCGCGCCAGAAAATTGTGACCGGCCAGCCCGAGAATCGCCAAGCCGAAGAGCGGCATCAGCAGCCCGTCGTGCATCATCGGGAACGGCATATAGTCGCCGTAGTACAGCACCGCGTAAATGGCTGCACACCCGGCCAGACCCAGCCACAGCCTCAGCCGCGCATCACGCCGGATTCGCCCATCCAGGTCCGCCAGCGCAATCCCGAACATAAACGATGGAATATGTGGCGGCGGCGTGAACTTCAACGCCCGAATCCAGAACCCATCTGTATAGCGGTTCACATGCATCACGCCGTCCGGATGGAAGTACATATACAACGACGGCAGCACCATCCCCGCGGCCCACAGTCCTCCCATCCACAGCAGCAGCCGGCTCAACCGCGTCGGCCGCCGCCACAGGATCACCACCGGGAAGATCAGGTAGAAAAATGCTTCGGTACACATCGTCCACGCCGGCGTATTCCAGAAGGTCGAAAGCGACGGGCTCCAGCCCTGCAGCATCAGAGGCGTCAAAATCATGCCCAGCGCAAACTGGGCGTGCGTCCGGGCATGCCACTCATCCACCAGCATCCCCAGCGAAACCACCAGCGCCAGCACGTACACGGGGTAGAGCCGCGAAAAACGCGCAATCCAGAAGTTTTTGGCCTTCAGCTTGCCGGCCCGCGCCCGCTCCTCGTAGTTGTAGGCGAGGATGAAGCCGGACATCATCAGGAAGAAGCTGACTGACGTGTAACCATTGGCCACAATTGGCGCAAACGGGCCAAACCACTTCGGGTTGGAAAAGTGGAAGAAAACAATGTTCAGAGCGGCGAGGCACCGCAGCCCGCTCAGCGCAGGCAAACGTTCCTTCTTGAGTTTGACCGGCTTCTGTTCTACGGCGACGACGGAGGGAGTTTCTAAAAATGCGGTGGATGCCATAAAGGCGGACTGCCTGCGGTGAAGTTACAAACCAAAGGGATGATGCGCCGCCGCCTTTGGCAGGACGCGGTAGACGAGGCCCATGCTACAGGTTCTTACCATAGGATGCGGCCAAATTGCATTCAGAATTCTTTATTTCAGGGCGTCTAGGCCGTTACCAGCGAACCGACCCGCTCGCCCATGATCACCCGCCGGATATTCCCCGGCTCGTTCATGTTGAAGATGATCATCGGCAGATTATTATCCTTGCACAGGCTCACCGCTGTGAGGTCCATCACTTTCAGCCCCAGCCGCAGAATCTCCATGTAGGTAATCTGCTCAAACTTCACCGCGTCCTTGATCAGCACCGGGTCGGCGTCGTAAATGCCCTCCACCTTGGTGCCCTTCAGCAGCACATCGGCCTTGATTTCCATGGCTCTCAGCGAAGCTGCTGTATCGGTCGAAAAGTATGGATTCCCCGTCCCGGCGGCAAAAATCACCGCTCGGCCTTTTTCCAGGTGCCGGATGGCCCGCCGCCGGATATACGGCTCGCAGACCTGGTTCATCTCTATGGCCGACATGACCCGGCATGGAACGCCCTGCTTTTCAATTGCATCCTGCAGCGCCAGCGCGTTGATCACGGTCGCCAGCATGCCCATCTGATCGGCGGAAACCCGATCCATCTCCCGCGCCTGCTCGGCCACTCCGCGGAAAAAATTCCCTCCGCCGACCACAACGGCCACTTCCACACCCAGCGCGCGCACCTCGGCAACCTCTTTGGCCACCTCATGCACGCGAACGGAGTCCACTCCGAAGCCGCGGCCCGCGGCCAGCGCTTCGCCAGAGAGTTTCAGAACGACGCGTTTGTACATTTAAATGGAGTATCGCATACCGCCCGCATCCGCTGGAATCCCGCCGCCAACGCGGTTCTCCTTCGGATGTATGCCGAAGGCCGAATCTCACGCGGTTTTCCCTTATCAAACGCCGCACGGCATAAATCGAGAAGTACCCAGATGAAGGAGGACCGCCTTAGTCCTCCGCCGCCGTCGGGTCAATCACCGACAGCACCCGCGCCACGCTGTTTGCTGGAAACCCTCCCAGCCGCGCATGCTCCCGAAACCCGCAAAACTCAACCTCGAAACGCCCTGATCACTTTTTCTCCTTGGCAATCTGCGCCAGCAACACCTTCACCGCCGCTTCCAGTTGCGAGTCGGTACCAGCCTCTGTCTCGCCCGGCTTGCGCACTACTTCCACGTTCACCGGTCGCGGATGCATCTCCATCGTCTGCCCGCTCATCGTCTGGACGCGGATCATCGGCAGCCGCAGGTAGGAGCCGTCAATCAGAGTCGTTCCGCCCGTGTAGATGATCCATCCGGCGGTCGGCGTGCCCACCACCTGGCCCAGGTGCAGCGCCTCGTAGCCTTCGGTGAAATCCTCTCCGTCCGACAGCGTCGATTGATTGGTCACCAGCACTGTCGGCTTGCCCAGCGCCCGCTGCCCCAGCAGTTGCCGCGCCGGAGCCGAAGGCAGCCCGCGCGGCGTCAGCATGATGTAGTTCTTGCGCGCAAACACGTCAATGGCGTAACCGTTCACAAAGCCGCCATCGTTGTTGCGCACGTCCACCACCACGCCTTCCTTGGACTCATTCTGCGCATCCAGGTTCAGGTACAGGTTCCGGAGCGAGCTTCCCTCCATCGCTCCCATATGGACATAGCCCAGCTTGCCGTCGCTGATCTTGCTCACATAGGCGCGCTTGCGCTCGACCCACGCACGGTACATCAGGTTCTTCTCCACGCCCAGATCCACCGGCTTCACATCGACCTTGCGCGGCGCCGCGTCGCCGGTCTGGACCATCAGCACCGTCTTGCGGCCAATGGTGTTTTCCAGTAGCGCGTTCAGGTCCGTGTGCGGGCCAATCTCATGCCCGTTCACCGAAAGCAGCCGGTCGCCCACCTGGATGCCGCCCACGTTCGCCGGACTCAGCGGCAACACCATCGAAACCACCAGCCCCTTGCCTTCGTCGTAGGCCGTGCGGCTGAAGCGCACGCCCAGCCGCCCCACCGTCGGCTTTTCGTGCTGTGGCCCGTAGATACCCGAGTGCGATGAGTTCAGCTGCCCGATCATCAGGTTGATGTCGCTGCGCAGCTCATCGCCGGTCTGCACCCCCGCGATAAACGGCGCAAACTCCGCGTGGATCGCCTTCCAGTTCTGCCCGTTCATGTCCGCGTTGTAGTAATAGCGGTTCAGGTCGCTCCAGGCCTCATTGAAGACGATGTTCTTCTCCACGTTGAAGTTCACGCGGTACTCCGCCGTCACCGGAATCGGCTTGGCCTTATCCCCAGCCAGCGAAAGCGTCATCACATGACCGCCCTGCAGGTACACAATCGACTTCGAGTCGGGCATGAACTGCACGTCGGACTTGTCCCCATCCGTCGCCGTCAGTTGCTTCGCGACCGGCGGAGCTTTGGGGTTCGGCTTGAGCGACCAGCTGTACAGGTTCTCCTCGCCCGCCACGCGCGCGGCAAATACCAGCGTCTTGCCGTCCGGACTGATCACCGGCTGCGTCGCGCTCAACCCCAGCGGCAGCAGCGAGAGGCGGTTGCGAATGCCCTCAAAGAGAATCTTCACCGGCTTGGCCTGCACCACACCGCTTCCGCTCTCCCCGGCGCCGCCGGACGCCGCACTCGCTGTCTTCTGCCCCTTCGACGCAGACTCACTCGACGTCTTCGGCTTGGGGTGTGCCGGCGGCTTGAACAGGTTGTAGAATTCGTTTTCCGCATACACCGGCGTACGCAACACCAGGTCCACGCGCGCCATCTCGGAGTTCTCGCTGCGCTGCGCTGTCGCAAACAGCATGTATTTGCCATCCGGCGACCACGCAATCTGCTGCGCCGTTTCCCCATTCGCGAGGAAGCTCACCGGCCTGGCTTCGCCACCTGTGGCCGGCACCACCTTGATATTGATGAAGCCGTCCACGCCGTAATACGTGTACGCCAGCCAGTCCCCCGCCGGAGAAAACTTCAGTTCCGGGAACCACATGTTGTCGTGCGCCAGCACCACATCCTTGCCGCTCTTGAGCGTCAGCAGATGAACCTCATGCTTGCCGCGGATGAACGCAATCGCCTTGCCGTTCGGGTCCCATCGCGGATCACGGTCCATCCCCGTTCCGTGCGTCAGTTGCGTCTCCTTGTCGGTCTTGAAGTCGTATTCGAAAATCTTGCTTACGCCTGTCCGCATCGACGTATAGATCAGCTTCGTGCTGTCCGGCGACCAGTGCAGGCTGCCTTCCATCTGCGGCGTGTGCGTAATCTGGATCGCCCGCCCGCCGTTCTTTTCCGTCGTCACAAAGACGTCGCCATGCGCAATCAACGCCAGCTTCTTGCCGTCCGGCGAAAGCGCCATATCGGTAAATTTCGACGTGGTCACCTCGCGCACGTCCGCGCCTGCCGGGCTGCCGATCAGCGTGATCGGCACCTCCTCGGCTTTGCCCGTCTTCAGGTCGAGCTTCCAGATTGTCAGGTCGCGCTCAAAGACAATCTCCTGACCGTGATCGCCGATCGTCGGCCACAGCACACGCCCGTTGGTGAAGTGCGTAATCTGCGTCTCCTGGCCGCCCGCCGCCGCCAAACTCCAGATATTTTCCGGGCCGGTCTTGTCGCTCATGTAGTAGATCGTCTTGCCGTCTGCCGACCACATCGGCCACGCATGCTTGGCATTGTCCTGGAGCAGCACGCGATACTTCCCGTCCGGCGCCAGCGACTTCCACCACAGCTCCGTATCATCGATATGGCTGTGCCCGTCGCGCCACCACTGCATGTCGCTGATGCCTTTGGCCATCAGCACGATCGCCTTGCCGTCCGGCGAGGGTGCGCTCTCAAACTCCGCCAGGTACTGTTCCTTGCTCACCTGCATCGGCGTGCCGCCGTCCGTGCTCACACGGAAAACATCGGTGTTGTAGTCGATATCGTCATCCACCGACGAGTAGTAGATCCACTTCCCGTCCGGCGACCATGCATCCAGTTGCTCCAGCGTGTCGCCGTAGGTCAGCCGCTTCAGCGCGCCCGTCGCCAGCGTCAGGACGTAAATATCTCCGCCGCCGGTGCGCGTTGAGATAAACGCCAGTCTCTTGCCATCGGGCGACCACAGCGGCCGCGACTCGTTCGCCGGACTGCTCACCAGCAGATGCGCGTCGCCGCCTTTGGCCGCAACCTCCCAGATATCTCCGCCCGAGGCAAACGCAATCTCCTGTCCGTTGGACGAGAGCGAAGGCTGCACCAGCGAAGGCTTTGGCGGAACAGGCTCAGTAGCGGCGAAAACTTGCGATGCGGCAAACGCCACTGCGAAACAGGCGGCAAAATGACGGAGCTTCAAGGTCATCTCCCTTGGCGACAGATAGAGGTGGATTTTCTGAGAACGTTTATTTGTAGCACAAACGCCGCATGATCCAGGCTTAAGAATCTCTTGCTTCACGATTTCAGGCCGCGCAGCGGAGCGATACTAAATGGGCCCTCATAGTTGAATGCTAGAGTTATAAGTCATGAGCAGATTTCGAGTATCGGTCAAGGCCGCCAAAGCCCTAGACGCAAAGCGCCTCGAAGAAGTTAAGCAGCTTCTTAACGACAGATTCGGCGCGACACTTTCAGTCGATCGCGATCTATCACCGGCCGGGGATGAGCATGAAAGGTTCTTCGATATCACGTCTAATCTCGGTCAAACTGATCTTCAGTCTCGACTTTTTGAAGGACTTCGCGAAGAATTTTCCGAAATCACTACCGTAGAACTGATGAAATTCTCGTTCCTACGGCACGAGGTAGATACGTAATCTCGTGCCACCCCCGCAATACCGCAAATCCAAAAAGCCGGGCATCTCGCCGGGCGCCTCGGCTACAAATGACTGCATTCACAAC
>JAJZAL010000237.1 GCA_021799405.1 Acidobacteriota bacterium | reverse complement strand
AGGCGCATGCCAGTGTCGATCTCGGAGAGACCAGAACCGGTGCCGCGGGCACGATCGTCCTTGTTATAGAAGTTTAGTTCCACTTGCGGCTCGGCAATCAGCCGCTGCGTGAACAGCAGTTCATAGGATGCATTGACGCGACCAGCTACGTTCCCGCCGTTGCGGATGTAGAGCGTGGGGGCAAACTCAAACAGGTACGGCGCCAGCCCTTCGATGCCGATGGCGGCCCAGGTACGCGACGGACCAGAATCCAGATCCGCGCGCACACCGACTTGAGCATCGAAGTATCGGAGACGCGGAATTGGGTGATCGTACAGAAATTCCTGATCGCCGTCGCTCACCGATCCCATACCGACGACGCCTTCTGACTTGATCCAGAGTTTGTTCATGTCCGTCCCGAACCATCCTTCTCCATCCCAGCGAAATTCGTGATCGGCCCCATTGGTACGATCTTCAAACTGGTCGACCAGAACATGGCCAAACAACTGATGGCCCATCTCCAGAGGCTTGATGCCCGGGATCGACGACGTCACCTTTCGATGCGAGTTCGGAGGTGCCGACTGTCCTTCCGCCACCAACGGCGATACGAATGTGCTCATCCAAAGTGTGGCGGCAGTAAGAAACAGCGTCGATGCTCCCTTGAGTGCACCGGCGGAGCCAAGTAATCTAAGTATTTTCATGGCAGCACCACCACAGCACGAAACATGCCTGCCTCCATGTGATACAGCAGATGGCAGTGATAAGCCCACCGGCCCGGAGTATCGGCACTGACCAGATAGGTCACGCGTTCGGCGGGCTTCACGATAATCGTATCTTTGAATGGTCTGTGCTCTCCCTGCCCGTTCTCCAGTTCGCTCCAGAGGCCATGCAGGTGGATGGGATGCTCCATCATGGTGTCGTTGATGAGTACAAACCGCACCCGTTCACCAAGCTTGAGAACAACAGGATTGTTGTTCGAGAACCTCTCACCATTGAATCCCCATATATATCGATTCATGTTGCCCGTGAGGTGCAATTCAATCTCCCTCGTAGGAGGTCTGCCATCCACTCCTCGATAACGAGAGCGGAGATCGGCGTAGGTCAGCACGCGCCGGCCATTGTGATTGAGCCCGTCTCCCGGCAAGTTCAAGCGTGACTCTACATGCTCTGGGATGGTTGCAACCTCAGGCCCCAGATGCAGCTTGACCGGGTTGGAAGGTTCTAAACGTGATTCCAGCGAGCGTAATTCCGCTTCAGGAATGACGACTGCGGGTCTGGTATAGGGACTAGGCTGCGGGAATGGAGTGTTGCCAATTTCGCTATCGATCTGCATGCCCCGCATGCCCGCCATCGACATTTTCGCCGCCTTGCTGATCTGTTTCATCCGATTGCGGGCAGCCACCTCGGAGTCATTCATATGCATACTCATTTGCGAATGGCCGTCATCGCCAGTCTGCATGTCAGCGGTGGTCATGCCATCAATGCCGTTCATGTTCGCCATCTTCATACCGGCCATGCTGCCCATTTTCATCCCCATATCGACCATAGTGCGCTTTGGTCGAGGATCCATGGGCGGAACCGGCGCAGTCATGCCTATGCGTGGAGCCAGCGTGCCGCGCGCGTATCCGGTTCTGTCTTCTGACTGCGCAAAGATGGTGTAGGCTTTTTCATCAGTGGGCTCCACAATCACGTCATATCTCTCGGCCACGCCGATGCGAAATTCGTCAACGGGAACCGGCTCTACATCGTTGCCGTCTGCCTGCACCACGGTCATCTTCAAACCTGGAATGCGGACATCGAAAAAGGTCATGGCCGAGCCGTTGATGAAACGCAGACGAACTTTTTCTCCGCGCGAGAAGAGCCCGGTCCAGTTCCAGCCGGGTGGGTTGCCGTTAAGCAGGTAGGTGTACGTCGCTGCGGAAATGTCGGAGATATCCTGGGTGCTCATATTCATCTTGGCCCACGCCAACCGCTCCGAAATAGTCTTTCCCAGACCCTTCTTTCGCGCTGCCGAGAAGAATCCGGGCACGGTGTGCCGATGATAGTTGTAGTAGTCGCTTTCCTCCTTGAGATTGCTGAAAACTGTTTCAGGGTTCGTGTCCGTCCAATCGGAGAGAAAGATCACGTGTTCGCGGTCAGACTGAATGGGGTCTTCGCCCTGTGGATCGATGATGAGCGGGCCGTTAATCCCTGACTGCTCCTGAAAACGCGTGTGGCTGTGGTACCAGGCGGTGCCATTCTGTTCAACCTTGAAGTGATAGTGAAAAGTCTCGCCGGGAGCAATACCGGGATAACTCAGACCTGGCACTCCGTCCATATCAGCCGGAATGCGCAGCGAGTGCCAGTGAACGGATGTCGGCACTTTCAGTCGATTGGTAACGTGAATCGACACCTCATCGCCTTCGCGCCAGCGCAGTATCGGCCCAGGCACGGAACCGTTGACCGCCATCGCCGTCACCCGCTTGCCGGTAAAATTGACGGGGAGATAGTCAATGGTGAGATGAAAGTTCTTGCCCGAAAGCGTTTTGGGCATGTGCGGAGACGTTTCGCCGAACGCGGGCACACCACGCCAGCCGACGGCCGCCATGGCCGCTCCCGCCGTGACACCCTGTACGAAGCGGCGGCGGGTGATTGGGGGAAACGAGGGAGTTTCATCATTCTTGTGACGATGCATAGTTGCTCCTGAATCAGTTGGCGCTTATGGGAGTGCTCGTTCCGCGGAACGCATTGAGCGTGCGGCGGCGCAGAACAGCGCAAGTCAGGCAGGAGACACTGCCGCGAGGAACAAGCTGGAAAGTTGCGACCAACGAAGAGACTTTGCGCAAGCATTCCGGCTTTGCAGTGACGCGGCGGCGCCAGGCGACTAGATTCGGAGAATTGTTACAAGGGGATCGTACGGCGGGTTGTAGGTACTACTTCGCCGGTGGGTGGCGAGTCGCGCGCATAGTGGCGGATTATGAGAGATCGGAAGAAGGTAGGTTTGCACCAGTAACTGCGTGGTCCCAGCAGCAGTGACAGCGGGTGGATTAGTGATGGATGCAGAGTCGTCTTTGCAGAGAAGGTCTTTGCAAAGGCTCATTGCAGGCGGAAGATACGCCGCTGTGCGAGCGGAGATGCTGTTTGAGGAATCGCTGCTGATTGCCACGGAAGGACTGGCAAAAGCCATGCTCTCGCAACGGGCGTCGCACGTAACCGTGAGCGCTTGCACGCTTACAATCACAGCCAACAAGATCCAGAATGCGGTCTTTCGCAGCATACAACGGATTATAAGCAGTGCCGGTCGGGTGAGCAACCGACAAGGCGACAGGCTCCAAGTCCGAAATTAACTCAAAAGGCTCCACAGGTTTACAGAAAGAGGCACACATTGGACCTACGGTGCCGGTCAATATGAATAGGTGCAACGAGCCAACGCAACGGATATAGTACAACCTGCAGCATGCCTCGCGTTAACGAGGAGACAATTCGCGTGAAGCGGCTACTACCATGTCAACCTCACCCCTTCTCTTCTTCTTTCAGCTTCGCCCATTTGCATGAAACGTAGTTGACGATTACTCGACAACTTCTGAATAACTGAACGACCCTCGACTTTAAGTCGAGGGGTTGATCGGGCGCATCGAATGAATTCGATGAACGCGCCCGATCTTAACAAAGCCGCCGACTTTCAGTCGGCAGTCTCCTCTCCTTCGGAGACTTCGACCAACGTTCTTCGCCTGAAGCCGAGGGGTTTCCACCATCCCCGATGGGGACACTAAGTTTTTGGGCTCCGGGAATTGGAGCCCAAAAATCAATTTCCTGAAACGGAACGGATCAAGCTCTCCAAAGCACCTTTCTGCGTCAGAATGCTTGATTTTCCTGTAATGAATCTCTCGCTCCTGAAACTAACCCAATAGAACGCCCCTTCAGGGGGAGCGTCCTATAAACGTCGGCATATTGTTGCAACATCTATATTCAGGCTTCTCTGCGCATACCTTATCCCCTTGGACGACGGAATACGCGATAGTGGAACCCAAAACTCACAAAGTCTACCGGAGGACTCCTATGAAACGTAAGTTATTGATGCTCATTGTTGTTGCCGCGACCACTCTTGCCTTCAGCGGAATGGCAGTGGCTCAAAGCTCTATCGTCAAAGTCGAAAGCCAACACAACTTCAATCAGACAATTTCCAAGCTCAAGTCCGCGACCAGCCAGAATGGCCTGATGGTGATGGGACATATCAACCAAGGGCATGTCCTTTCCATGACCGGCCTTCACATGAATGGCGAGGCCTTCCTTGTAGGCAACCCCAACGTCGGCAAGAAACTCTTCAGTGTCGATCACGCTGTTGGGCTCTTCATCCCCGCACGTATTTTTGTGTATCAGGGAAAGAACGGGCGCACGTACGTCAGTTATGACAGGCCGTCAGCGGAGTTGGATCAATTCAACAATCCCAAGATCAGTATGATGGCGAAGATGCTCGATAAGAAGCTCGATAGCATCGCACAATCCGCAACCCACTGATCGACAAGCGTCTGGCTGACGCACCTACAGCAGAAAGCGAGGAGAACATGAGAAAAGGTTGGCCAACTCTTATTCTTGCGGGCATATCGCTGGCGCTGGCGTCAGTCGGACCGCTCATCTTTCCTATTGCCGAGTCGGGCACAAGCAGTCTGAGCGCCCTGGCACTGCACTGGATGGTCCCGGCGATCGTGCTGCTTGCCATTATCGCCATCGCAACGCGCAAGCGCCTGCCCCTAATCAGCCACTCCATCTTCTGGGGAGCACTCGCTGGGATGGTCGCCACCGTTGGCCTCGAATGCATTCGCATCTCCGGCTTCCACCTTGGATACATGCCCGGCAGTATGCCCAAACTCATGGGCGTCCTGCTCCTTGATCAATTCATGACCGGCCCCACCGTCCTGTCCAACATTGCCGGCTGGGCTTATCATTTCTGGAATGGCGCGTGTTTCGGGATTGTCTATGTCCTCTTTCTCGGCACGCGTCGTCGCTGGGTGGCTATCCCGTACGCATTAGTCATCGGAACGATCTTTATGCTCAGCCCGGTAGTCCGCGCCATGGGCATCGGCTATTTCGGTCTTCAGTTTTCCGTGGGCTTCCTGATAGTCGTTTATCTTGCCCACCTGGTCTTCGGTTCCATACTCGGATGGCTGTCTCGGCGACTTCTTCAAGCCCAGCCCAGCGCGGTTTGGCAGGCTGCCCGTTTGATATTCAGAAAGACTAAAAGACTAGCGACGAACAGCAGCCCTCGGAATATCCGCGAGCAACAAAATGAAGTCCCGCAATCGAAGCAGAAATGCCTTCGATTCCAGATTACCGCCCGAAAATGCCGTCCATAATCCGGGTCCGCGCCTGGACGACTTCCAAATCGGACACAGCTGTGCTCGCATCTTTCACGGCTTTCCCCATTCCTCGCAACTGCCACGCAAACTCTGAGCAATGCTTGCAGATTGCAAGATGGATACGTAACCGCAACTTCTCTGCAAAGCTGGCGTTCACCGCCTCATCGCTCGCTATTTGTCGGACTACTTCGGCGCAGCTAAGCATCCCTCATTCCTTTCTGAATCCCTTCCGCTCCAGACATTCCCGCAAATGGTGGCGAGCCCTAAAAAGAATCACACCAATGTTAGTGCTGCTCAAATCCATCTTCTTACAAATTTCTTGCGTGCTCATTTCTTCAACCTCCCGCAGGTAGAAAACGATCCTCTGAGTATCCGGCAATTTTCCAAGACAATCCCGAATCGACTTCCCGGCTTCCATCCCATAAATCTCCCGTTCAATGTCGGCAGGTGGCCGGCGCCATCGTCCTCTCTGATCAAACCGTGACTCCACCACTTCGTCGATCGGGTCATTCTTTTCGATCTTGATCACCTCCCGGAGATGCTCTTTCACCTTGTTGTAGAAAATGCTAAACAGATAAGTGCGGATATGTGCCCGCCCCTCAAAATTTGGCGCCGATTCAATGAGTCCAAGAAACGTGGATTGAGCGAGATCTTCGGCTGCTTCGAGGGAAAACCCCATACCGCGCGCAGCGCGCAAAAGCTGCGGCAGATAAGCGTCAACCACTGCTCGTACCGTATTGCGCTCGCGACTCTTCAATCGTTCAAGGAATCCCGGCTCCGAAAAATTAAGATCCATTCATTTGTCATCAAGCTTCACAGCCCGATGATCCCACTCCTCTCTATACCAGCCCTTGCCGGGGTTCTTTAGGCTTTGATATTAGCCGTCCTTCTCAATTTCGGTCTGGACCTCGAATTCTCAAAGAAGTGTAATCACCTGACGCACAGTGCGACAAGCCATTTCACCAGTTTTGCTGAACAGCATCTCTTTACAGTCTGCGCGGATCATCGCTTTCTGGCCGTTTGGCCGGTAAAGTCGATCCCCTCCTGCAGAGCAGGAAAGACAAGTTCTGGATCGCTTTGTTGAATATCGACTCCCATGCGGGCTTTAGCAGCAGCGCTCTGTTTGTCGCACTGAATCAGTAAGCCTTCGCTGATTCCTTGCTTTTGCCTCCAGGTAATCAATAGTGGTCTAACGCAGCCTTCGGCTGATTCAGTCTTTTGACATTCGTTTCCGGGCGAACTATAGGCTTCGCTCGGCTCCTTCTGTCAATCCCGCTTGTGCAGCTCCGCGCGGCGCAGACGTGCGCGCCGTGCTCGCTTCCGCGCCCCTTCGGGCTTCGGGGATGGACAGCGCCTCACTGCGCCTTTTTTCGCCAGCCATGAAACGAATGTCTTTTTTTGGCCCCATAGGGCCGAAAAGAGGCAAATCCACACTTGGAGCACATCATGGCAACCTCTACAGTCAACAGCACAGCCGCAACCGCCAACAACAGCGCAGCCCGCAGCCGCAACGAATCGCAGCGCAAGTATCGCAGTGATTCGCCCTACCAGCAGCGCACCACGCAGCGCGACAACCCCACGCAAATGCTCATCAAGCAGGCCGTGGACCATCTCATCCAGCAGCTTGAGGCCGGAAAGAGCGAAGCCCTCACCGCCTATCTTTCGGCGATGGCGCGATTCCATAACTACAGCTTTGGCAATGTTCTCGCCATTGCCCGCCAGAAGCCGGACGCAACCCGTGTTGCGGGCATTCGAGCATGGAACGAACTGGGCCGGTTCGTGAAGAAAGGCGAGAAAGGCATCCAGATTCTCGCTCCCGTGGTGGGCCATCGGCGGAAGAAGACCGAACCCGAGCAGGACGCGGAAACAGAAAACAACGTCAAGCCTCAACCTGTGTTGATCGGCTTCCGCGCCGTGTATGTGTTTGACGTGAGCCAGACCGAAGGCGTGGCGCTGCCGGAGTTTGACCACAACATCAGCGGCGAAGTGGGCGGCCACCGCGACCGGCTCATTGACTTCCTGAATCAGCAAAACATCGCGCTGGAGTTCAACGAGAAGATCGCCCCGGCGCTTGGCGTCAGCTACGGCGGCAAGATCGCTCTGCTGCCCGGCCAGTCCAAGGCCGAGGAGTTCACCACGCTGGTACATGAAACGGCGCACGAACTGTTACATAAAGCCGAGCGCCGCACCATGACCACCGCAACCGTCCGCGAGACGGAAGCCGAGGCCGTGGCCTTTATCGTGGGTCAGGCCATCGGGCTGGAGATCAGCAACAGCAGCGCCGACTACATCCAGCTTTACCACGGCAACGCGGCGCTGTTGACCGAAAGCCTTGAAGTCATCCAGCGTACTTCCGCCGTGATTCTCGGCGCAATCCGGGAAGCGGCTCCGGCGACCGAAAGCGTGGCCGTCGCGGAGGTGGCCTGATGCGCACCGTGGCGCTCATCCTCATGGAGGCCGGGAATCTTCCGCCCGGCTTCCATATCCACATCGACAACCCACCGTGGATGCCGCTCGACATCGAGGATATCGGAGTTCCCGGCCCGCATGGTTTGGTTGCCATCTCTGTCGCGCACTACGGCCAGCAGAACGGCGACACGATGCGCGACCCGAAAATGCTGTTTGAGTTGCGTCGCGCCGGACAGGACATGGAACTGTTTCCGTACTACTGGCGCAACGACTATCTCGGCATCGAGCAGTATTCCAGCTTTCACGATGACGCGGGAAGGCTCTTTACGCTGCCAGCACTGAAGCGGCGGCATGAGGAGTTTGCCCGTATCTGGGACAACAACCTGCGCGCGCAAGGCTATTACGAA
>JAJZAL010000236.1 GCA_021799405.1 Acidobacteriota bacterium | reverse complement strand
GATAGAGCAGGAGCGTGTTCAGCAGCACGCTCATCAGGCTCTTGTTGCCCCGATGTTCCGCCATGGCATTGCGCAGCGCCTTTTCAAGTTCCTCGTAGGCATCCGCGAGCTCTTTGTTCATGTCGCAGGAGAGCACGCTCTCCGTGTACGGCGGCAGGTTGTCCGCGATGTCTTCGAGCGCCAGAAAGGCGGTCGTCGACATGAGGAACTTGCCAAACAGCAGAGGCGACGCGCCCGGCTTCCGCACCACCTGCACCGTCTTCTTCGAAGTACGCGAACAGGCGTTATCTTCCTCGCGGATCTTCTCGATGGTTTCAAGAACGCCGTACTGCTCCTGAAAGCTTCGCCGACCTTCCCCTCCATACACGAAACCGTCTCCCGCAATCATCTGTGGTTCCATCCGGTAGAAGACGTTGAAGAGATCATCGGCATAGCCGCCCATCAGCGTTCCCGTGAGAGCGATGAGTCGACGGCCGGCCCTTGCCAGTACACCCAGAGCGTTGCCCTGTGCTGTGTCGCCGGCCAGCTGGTGCAATTCGTCGGCGATGGCCAGATCAAACCAGCCTTTCATATACCGGCCAATAAACTCAACCGGCGCCATGCGCTGGATCTTGGACCGGTCCGCCTGCCACAGCGGCGAAAACAGCGTCGTTCCGTCCTTCGCCCGCTCTATCTGTTCGCTGATCTTCAGCTGATCGAAATCCATTCGCGTGCGGCGACCGCCATCTGGATTCTCGATCGAGCAGCCGGTATCCGGATTGATCACGCCGCCGAGCTCCGGGCCGCACTTCGCGGTGAGGAAGGCGTGCCGCCAGAAGTACGACAACTTGCCCTTGTCCTTGGGAATGATGAATACCGAACAGTGCGGGCAGCGCTGCTGCCATCCGTCTCGTCCCACGCCACGCAAATCGGCAAGGGAGAGTTGCATCCCCTCGTACACGATCCTGCCCTTGCGAAGGCGAACTTCGCAGACGCCATGCGCTTGCTTCGGATCGCCGCCGTTCCGCATATCCTCGACCAGGAAGGTTCGCGCAAAAGGGATCGTCTTGATCGCTTCCCGCGCCCACTTCTTCGCGATGTGCGAAGGGCACATCACCAGGATGGTCCGTGCCTTGAGGACGTGCGCCACACCCAGCGCCATGAACGTCTTGCCCGCGCCGCACTCAGCGACGATACGCGCGGCCCGCGCACGCCGAAGATGCTTGGCCAGCCCTCCAATGGCAATCGCCTGGGCCGGGAGCGGCGCCCGCAAGAGGGTCGAGAGATCGCCGGGAATTTCATCGGTCGTGCTCTGCAGCGGCGGGTACATCTCCAGAATCCGCGCGCCAAGCTCACTCGCATTTGCGCGGAGATAGCCATAGATATCCGTGACCTCCATGGGAGCCTCCTGATTGAGTTTGACCGCTGGTGCCAGGCGAGAATACAGTTCGGTTCGTGGAAGTTCGTATCAACTACTGCACCGTCTGCTGGGGCTACCGGAACCGAGCGCTCGAAATCGCCGAGAGACTAAGAACGAAATTCGGTGCGCAGGTCGGAGTGGCCGGCGGTAAGCCTGGTCAATTTGACGTGTATGTGGACGGACGAGAAGTCGTGTCTCGCCGCGATAGCGCCATTCTTCGGATGAAGCCCGGGGGGCTTCCAGAGGTTGCCGAAGTGACCGGCATTATCGAAAACGGGTTTGTGCCCCTTGGGCCAGAGCCGCACACTCGTGTTTTCGCCGCCGAAAATGCGAAGCGGTTCTACGATCGCCTCGGGGCTATGCAGGACAGTCAGTTCTATGAACGCGCTCCACTCAACGAGCTGATCTCTCACGCCGACTTCGAGCATGCGTTATCTGTCTTTGAGTTGGGCTGCGGAACGGGCAGATTTGCAGCCCGTCTGCTTGCAGAGCGGCTCCCTCCCCAAGCGCATTACATGGGATTCGATATAAGCACCACTATGGTGGAAATCGCAATACGGCGTTTAACGCGCTGGGGCGACCGCGCAACTGTAGAGGAGGCAGACGCAACAAGGGGTCTTCCTTATGCTGATAGTCAGTTCGACCGGTTTGTCGCCACCTATGTATTCGACTTGTTGCCGGCATCATCAATCGGCTTGGTACTACGCGAGGCCTATCGGGTTCTGAGCCCTAAAGGAAAACTTTGTGTAGTCACATCGACGGAGGGAGTTGGACCCGCTTCCCGAATAATCAACAAGATCTGGAACGCAATCTACGACCGCAGGCCAGGACTCCTGGGCGGGTGCAGGCCGTTGCAACTCTCGAAGTTCCTCACTGCATCGGAATGGCGGATTGAACACATGCAAAACCGCTCCTCTTACGGGATTACATCGGAGATACTGGTCGCGACCCGCACCATCGGAGGGTCTGGTTGAAGACCTGTGCAAGAATGGCAACTGACTTTGCGAGGGAAGGTACGTGCGCAATACGCTCCATTTCCCTCTCATCAGGGACTCCGCCCCCAATACGCAAAGAGACATCGGCCCGATCTGTGGAAACTTGCTCACGCCGCCAACTGCATCGATTGAGACTCAGGCCGCAGAACTTCAGCGAATGTCCCGCTAGACCATCGAACGGGACCGTTCGATTCTGGAAACGGGAGCTCCTCTCGTGCAACCCCGCTACCCATCCACTCCAGCAACTCCTCGGCTGTCGCAAGAACCACCGCCGCCGAGCAGCCGATACTGTCTACAGTTTTGACTCGATCGTTCTTTCGAAGCACTCGCATCATGTACTCCGCCCATTCCGGCAATCCCGGCAGACCATATCGATGGACGAGCGCAGTCCAGACCTCATTCGGCTCCGGCCGCAGTACAATGGTCCGCGACAGCGACTTCATCCCGCGCAACTCCTCAGAGAGCGCAATCATGTGCCGCACAGACTGTTTCCGGCCAGGAATGCTGATATTTCCGCGACTGCAGATGGCCCCTTCCCCCAATGAGATCTCCTGAATCTCCCCATTTGGAAACGTTAGCCGGAATCGTGCCTGTTCATAGACGGCGGCCGTGATCGCCCCGACATCCGAATCGTTGCCGAACACGCTCAGGAGATGCGCCTCGTCGTCTTCGCCGATGTAGTGGCTCACGCGCACCCGGATTCGCGTTGCGATCTTCTCTGTGTACCGCTCATATTCAAGCAGCCCCATCCTCAGGTGGGCATTCTCCATCATTTTCTCCCTCCTCCGGAGCACTTTCTGTCAGCTTCATGGCTTTGCCAGTGACGTATAACAGCCGGAGTTCGTTCGACCATTTCTCCTGCCGGCGGATGATCTTGGTGTCTCCTTCTTCCTCCTGGAACTCGGTAACGTGTTTAACTGAACGCCAGCGAGCAATGTGCCTGTCCTCTCCGTTGCCGAAGACACCATTGAGCAGCCCTGCGGTACAGAGCAGGCCTACATGGCCTCCATGAAGCGGCGTGATCGGCCGGCCGATCGCAATGTCTTCGCTGGGGAGCAGGGCCTGCGCGGCCTGCTTCCATGCGGCCGAATGCGGCAAAAGGTCTTCGATCAAGTCGTATGGCAGTCCACGATAGGTCAACGCTGCTTCGCCGGAGACCGGCACGGTATACGGCTCAACGGTCTCTGGAGCGAGATCCGGCAACCTGTCGTATCCGCCATGCTGAGCGAGTGTCCGTATCCGCCGCTGGCTCTCCTCGAGGGCCGCGCCCCGGACATTCCGGCGCACACCGAACACGACAATCTGCCGGAAGCGCACAGATTCAGCGTCTGCCATACGAAAGGCGTTAATTCTGGTGAAGTTTGCGCTCAAAATGCTGGCGCAGTCGCTGAGCTGCTCGAAGGGAATGACGAAGACCAGAACACCGTGCTGGACCAGCCAGTGATGCGTGTGTTCAAGGAACAGCCGCTCCAGACGCCGATTGCCGGTTAGATTGATTTCCGAATCGTAGGGCGGATTCAGATAAAGCATCGAGAAGCTCTCGACCTTCGCGTGGGCGTCGAACACATTGCCCTGGATCATCCGTATCCCGGTCTTTGAAGCTTCCTCCGCACGTCCGGTGTCGAGTTCAACCCCAAACCGAAGTACTGGCGCACCAGCCGTGATCAGGTTGAGTGCCGTTCCTCTTCCCGCGCAGGGATCGATCACGGAACACGGCCCTGAGAAAATGAGCAGAGACCGGATGTTCTGGGCCTCTGTCAGAGGCAGTGGATAGTAGCCCATCTTCAGACGCGCGGCGCTGCGGGCCATGGTCGCCTCCTCTTCGAGAATCCTGGTGGTGGGTGAGAGAACCGACTTCCTCTATGCGCTCACGGCCGTTACCAGAGTCAAACTGGTCTGTCGGGAGCCTTGCGCCGGAGAATCCGGGCCGCCATCGAGAATCGGCTCAAGACGCACGACTCGATCGCTGCCACACAGACGACACTGATTCGGTCCCGAATTGGAGACGTTCCGGCATCCACGGCAGTAGACCGCATGTCTCAGCGGTATTGCGCAGATGCCTCTGTCGGTGGGAAGTTCAACTAATTTCGCCATGGAGATTTTGCGCCTCCTTCTTTACGGCCACCGTTCGTGAAACCCGGCCGCCGCTCTGGAAGGCAAAATCTGCTTCCGTCAGCCGACGGATGCTGAACCGATCGACGCCGGCAGCCCTGATGATCAGTTCCTTGTGTCCTTCACAGAAGACTTCCGTGTCGATCAACCAGGCCGCCCGTCGCCGGCACATGGAGCACTCTGCGACTCGCATTGGGTTGACCTCAAAAACGACGAAGGGCCACGATTGTTCGTAGCCCTAACCCAGTCGGGATATTCAGTTTTGCGATCAGGCGGCGGGCCTTCTGGATTGCGCCTCATTCACATGTTCGACGAGCTTTGCCAGCACGCCGAAGTTCGGAATTTCGTCCAGCCTGCGGACGCCCAGACCGTCAAGAATCGCGTAGAACTCGGTTTCGGCGATCTCGGCTGCCACACGGCGCACCTGCGCCATGCCGCGGACGCCGCTCTCCATCCACTTCAGCACCTCTTGCTGGACGTGCTGGTTCGGAATGTCCCGTGTAGACCGCACCTTTGCTACGGACCCCAGGATGTTGCTGTAAAGCATTTGCCCGAGATCCCGGCGGCACGCCTCGATCTTGCCCGTCACGCTTGCATCAAGCGGACCCTTTTGTACGGCGGCCGTCCCGTTGCCATTCCCCTTCCGGGCTGTCCCATTCTGGGCAGGCGCTCGCCGCTCGCACTCGGGCAGCGCCCAGGACGGGAGCGCCGGGATTTCCCGCGGGTGCTTGTATTCATCAAGATCCACCCACATTTCAGCGAAGTTGTAGAAGTAGCGGCCGAGGCCGAAACAGCTACAGGCCCGCTTAAACGCCTGTGCTTCCGCCGACGTCATTGCATTTTCATCGTCTGCCCACTCCTCGCCGCTCCCGCTGTGCATTCCGACGCCGGGGATCGATACGACGCAGGTAACCAGCACCTTTCCTGTCTGGATGGGCTTGTCCTTCTTAATACGGGTGATCGGAGAGACGGTGTGGACTGCGTATTCCCGTGTCCAACCGCTCGCGGTGAAGATGCTGTTGAGGCGGTCCGTGTAGGCCCGCGGATCGGCATAGGGCGTCACGCGGCCTTTTCGGCCGTCTCTCGAAGTGGCTGCGACCAGCCACTTCACATCTTTCGAAGCGAATGGTTCCTCCAGACGCACGAGTGCTTCTGCGGCTGTTTGCGCATTTTCCATAATTCACCTTCCTGTGATTTGAGTGCGAGCCGCTACCCGTTGAACTCCGTCAAGGCGGATCCATTGCTTGTCGCAGCTAGTGGCTAGACGGACTTGCTGATCTTCTTCCGTTCCGCCTTGGGAAGCGGAACTTCTTCCAAGACCTCGACAATCTGCGGATATTGCGGATTGTCATTCATTCTTACCCTGAATCCCCGTCGCCTGTGCAACTGTGCCCCTATCTCGGGAGTGCAGTACACCAGATGCTTCGAGACATAAGAATTTGCGCCTTCATCGAAAACCTCAACTACAAATCGGTTCTCGCGTGTCGGCCCGACCGTCCTCGAACTCACAATATGGAAAACCACGATCTGGCAAGCAGCGGGGAATAAGGATGATGGACCTCTGAGCTTGGCCCTCCCGAGCTTTCCGATTACCAGGCCGCGGTCCTTGCGTGGATGACTCTTTGCCGCAGCCTTAGCCAGCTTGTCTACTCTCTTCAAAAGAGGCGTGGATTTGTTTGTTACCTTGCCTATGTCAATACGAATGCCAGCTTTCAATTTTGCCGAAAGGAACACCTTCCACAAATCCCAATTCTCAACCGGTCGTCCCGATGAGTTTCGCCACTTCGCCTTCTGCCAATATGGCGCTGAGTACTGGTTGTCCACCACATATTGAGAATCACTGAATATTTGCACCCGCACATATCCGCGTGAACCCAACGCTTCGTCTTTTGCCCAGTTCATCGCGGCTATGCACGCAGAGAGTTCCATGCGATTAATCGTGCTTTCTTCAAATCCCTGAAACAGCACTGAGTGCTCAGTATCGTCGTCCGGGTAAACAACAATCCCAGCGTAGCCTGCTTTCCTTCCCTCTTTGGGATAGCATGAACCGTCGACCGAGATTTGTACGGCGTGAGGATCGGGTTCCATCTTGGGTCGATTTTACGTCGACCATCTGCAAGGTCGATCAAAATGGCACGTCATCGTCTGTGATGCCGAGTCCATCGAATTCGCCTACCGGCTCATTTTGCTGCGTGTCATGCGGTGCCTTTTGATCCGATGCAGCTTTCCCTGAGCGACCGCTATCCGAAAGCAAGCTGATGTCTCCAACCACGATCTCGGTGCGGAAGATCTTCTTGCCGCTCTCCTTATCGTCCCAGGAGCGGGTTGTGAGCCGTCCCTCGACATACAGCTTCGACCCCTTGTGCACGTAATCGCGGAGGATCTCAGCGCCGCGCGCGTACGCGACCAGGTTGTGCCACTCGGTGCGCTCCTGCCACTCGCCCTGCTTGTCTTTGAAGCGCTCGGAGGTCGCCAGCGAAAGCTTGGCAACGAGCGTTCCACCGTTTGTTGACGCGATTTCCGGATCCTTGCCAACATTGCCCAGCAACAGGACCTTGTTCACTGTCTTGCTCATGATTTGCTTCTCCTTTTCCCGCGCATTCGTCGTTCCGGCGCGAACACCGTGTTCTTAACTCAAAACGTGCGCGATGGCCCTTCGCAGTTCCTCCGGGTCGTATCCATTCCCGGTGTAGCGAAAACACCTTCCTTCAGCGTCGAGGTTCAGGTATCGGCGCGTATCGATGTGCTTGTACAGGTAGAGTTCGCCGGAGCGGCCCATGAACATGAAGTGCTCGCACAGTTTCGGTCCGAGCACCTGTTCCAACGGCGCCCAATCGGTCGTCATAACTGTTTCTCCGCATTCGCGTTGACCGGCTTCGGGACCTCCTCGAACAGTTCGCCGAGCAGGTAGATTGTGGTCCCGGTGAGGCACATAACCATCACGTAGTCGAAGACTCTGAAATCAAGCCCTGTCCGACGTATCAAGAGCTCCAACACCATCGCCGCGTGCAGGAGTATCACGAAGGACGCGGCCCAGAGCGCATGACGAACCACACGATGCATCGCGATCTGCTCGCCGTTCTTGCGGACTTCGAGCAGCACGAAGATTGCGAAGTAGGCACACAGAACGTACCACTCCTGCGCGAGCAGCTCGATCAAACCCTTTAGTGTCAAATTCATTTCCTCTCCCTCTCCGAAGGTTCAATTCAGCCTTCGAGGAACATTCCGACATCGGAGAACCGGCGCATCAGAGCCAGCACTCCAAGCACCGCCGGGCCCATGGCCAGTGCATTGATAAGGTCGATGTGATGCAGTTTGCGTTCGAGACTGCTCTCTTCTTCGTCCCGACCGATTTCGAGTTCAATCCTGAGCCGGACGACCAGAAGAATTGCGACGATGATGGCCGCCACTGCAACCGGCGGATTCGCAACATTGTGCGAGGCCACGCCGATCGTGAAGAGGGTCAGGCCGAAGCAACGTAGCCGTTCATAGATCCGCGGATGATGCCAGTCAATCATGCGGACACCTCAACCAGCTGCGGCATCGGCGCTGCCTCCAGCAGATGCGAATGACGGCACCCGCAACAGCACACAGCCTCGGTCACTTTCATTGTTGCTTCGGTCCAGAGCGGCCCGGGCGACCCCGGTTCGCCGCTTCGGGT
>JAJZAL010000235.1 GCA_021799405.1 Acidobacteriota bacterium | reverse complement strand
ACGGCTGGCCGGACATGTACGTGACGAACTTCGGCAAGAACCGTTTGTACAAGAACAACCACGACGGTACCTTCACCGATATCGGCGAGAAGGCCGGCGTGGCGCTCGGCAACTGGTCGACGGGCGCGACCTGGGGCGACTACAACGGCGACGGGCTGCTCGACCTTTTTGTGCCCGGGTACGTGCACTATGACCTGAACAACCCGCCGATTCCAGGCACGAAGGCGGTCTCTTATGCGTTCTGCAACTACCGCGGCGTGGCCACGATGTGCGGTCCGCGCGGGCTGCAGGGCGAACCGGATCACCTGTTCAAAAACAACGGCGATGGCACGTTCACGGATGTGAGCGTGGAAGCCGGCGTCAGCGATCCGAGCAAGTACTACGGGTTTCAGGGGGTGTTTGCGAACTTTGGAAACACCGGCAGGATGGACCTCGCGGTTTCCGATGACTCGACGCCGAATTATTTTTACGTGAACAAGGGCAATGGCAAGTTCGAGGACGACAGTTACGCGTCGGGTTTTGCGCTGAATCAGGACGGGCGCGAAACGGCGACGATGGGCGTGGCGGTGGCCGATTACGACAACGACGGCTGGCTGGACATCGCGACCACGGACTTCTCTGACGACTACTACGTGCTGTACCACAACGACGGGCAGGCGAACTTCACCGATGTGAGCTACCAGACGGGCATTGCGCGCGACACGATTCCGTTTCTGGGCTGGGGCGTTGGATTCCTCGACTTTGACAACGATGGCTGGAAGGATCTGCTTTATGTGAACGGCCACGTTTATCCCCAGGTGGACCAGAACAACTGGGGCATGAGTTACGCCGAGCGGCCGCTGCTGTTCAAGAACCTGGGCGGGAAGAAGTTTGACCTGATGCCGGCGGTGGAAGGCACCGGGCTTGCAGACGTGATTGTGGGCCGGGGCGCGGCGTTCGGCGACCTATTCAATGACGGGAAAACGGCGGTCGTGATCAATGTGATGGACGGTCATCCGGTGCTTCTGAAGAACGTCTATGAGGACAAGAACCACTGGGTCCTTATCAAGCTGATCGGCGGCCCGAAAGGCCCGAAGGATGCCATCGGAGCGTCGGTGTACGTGACGGCCAATGGCATGCGCCAACGCTCGGACGTAATGAGCGGCGGAAGCTTTCTTTCGACGAATGATCCGCGGTTGCACTTTGGGCTGGGCACGGCAGAGACGATTGAACTGGTTGAAATTCATTGGCCGAGCGGGGCCATCGAGAAAGTGCACCTGCCGGCGGTAGACAAGGTATATACCGTGGAAGAGGGCAAGGGCGTTATCCGCTGAAGGGTTTTCATTTCGCGCGCGGGCGGACCAATGGCGTTTGGAGTGATCTTTTCCTGAGCAAGAAGCCATCGGCGGCGTCCAGGTTGTGAAGACTGGAAGTGTAAGCGCTGTAGCGGGGAATCCGCCAAGGGCAGAGACTGACCTGGCCGGAAATTGCAAGACGCGCGGATTCACTGGCGCGGGCGTATGATGATCGAAATTCGGGAGGAGTCAAAATGCATTTATTGAGCCGTCGACGCAGTGGGTTGTTTTTGGGATTACTGACCGCAGGCATGCTGCTGGTCGCGCAGCTTCCGGCGCACGCCGCAACCGCAAAGATCCTGGACAGGACAGCTGCATCGAAGATTATGCCGGCGACGGTGTTTTTCCGCGGGCAGACGGCCCCGACGCAGGGGCGGAACTCGTGCGGAGTGCACTTTGCCAACGGCAAATTCATGCTGGCCGCGCTGGTGGATACCTCCGGCTACTCCACGGAAGTGAAGCAGAAGTACCAGGGCTATCTGCTGACGGAAGTGCCGCTGGATTTTGGCGGGCATCGTCTGGGGCCGGGTGCATACGGGTTTGGGTTCATCGGCCATAAGCGCTTTGTGGTGCTGAATATCGGCGGCGAGCAGATCATGGAAGCCTCATGGCATGCCTTCGTGGGCGATCGTCCGGTGCCGCTGGAGATATTGCCCGCGAAGGGCGGTTACCAGCTCTGCTCGGGCCGCGAGTGCGTGGATTTTCACTAAAGGAAGGAAGCGGCCAGAGCGGCCGCCACTGATTTTTTGACAATGGAATAAGAGCCTCAGCCGCCGATGTGAACCATGCTGCGGGAAGGCTTGAGGAAACCGGGCTCGCCGATGTGATGGCGGGCCTCTTTTTTCAGGATCGTGCGCTGGATGAAGTCAGCGAGGTCGTGGTCACTGCCGCCGCTGTTCATCACGCCATAGAGGTCATGATCGGACTGCGAGAAGAGGCAGGTGCGGATTTTCCCATCCGAGGTAAGACGGACACGCGAGCACTGCCCGCAGAAGGCCTGCGAAACGGGCGCGATGATGCCGATTTCTCCAAGCCCGTCGTCGAAGGTGAAGCGCACGGCGGTTTCGCTGGCGGCGTTGGGCGTGAGCCGTACGATGGGGCGCAGGGTGGCGAGGCGGTCAACGACCTCGAGGAAGGGAATGACGACTTCGGGGCTCCAGAGGCGGTCTTCTTCGAGGGGCATGAACTCGATGAAGCGGACGATGACGCCTTCGCGGCGGGAGAATTCGGCGAAGGGCACGATCTGGTCATCGTTGAAGCCGCGCAGCAGGACGCAGTTGACCTTGAGCGGTTCGAGGCCCGCGGCTTTGGCCGCGCGAATGCCGGCCAGCACCTGGTGGAAGCTGCCGGGCACGCGCGTGATGCGATGAAACGCATCCGGGTTGACGGCATCCATGCTGACGGTTACACGCTGCAGGCCGGCGTCGCGCAGGGGCGCGGCCATGGATTCGAGCAGGTGGCCGTTGGTGGTGAGCGCCAGGTCGAGCGGTTCACCGTCGAGGGTACGCAGGGCAGCGAGTTCGCGCAGCAGGTCGAGCAGGCCGTGGCGCAGCAGCGGTTCACCGCCGGTGAGGCGGACTTTTTCAATCCCGAGCGAAACGAAGACGCGGATGAGCCGCAGGTAGTCGGAGATCGGCAGCTCAGAGTAGAGCGCGCCCTGATTGCCAGTGCGGCAGTAGACGCACTTGTAGTTGCAGCGGTCGGTGATGGAGACGCGCAGGTCCGTGATGGCGCGGCCTTGGCTGTCAAAGAGGCGCGCGGAACGGGAAGCAGCGTCGACCGGAATGGGGACTTGCGCTGGCATTGGATAAGGCTACTCTATTCGATGCAAGGGACGGCCCGCAGTTTCGGGGCGGGATCGAATTCCGGCGGATGAATCGGCGGCTCAGCGGCCGGCGGAGGGGTCGGGGGTGGTGCTGGTGTCGAGATCGACGGCGGTGCGCTCGTTCCGCGGCAGGCCAGGCGGGTAGCAGTTGCCGTCGCGGGCGTAGGTTTCCTCGCAGGCGCGGGTGAACTGGTGACGGCGCGGCGACTGGGAGAACTGCCAGACAAGGGCGTGCTGAAAGCCGCTTTGCGAGGGCCGAAGGGCGCGGGCGACGCAGCCCGGCGCGGGTGGGCACTGGTCGTTGGCGATCCAGATGGCAGTGCCCGGGAAGTGGGCGGTGATGTCGTCGGCGGTGGTGAGTGTCTGGCCGCTGTCCCGGAAGGGGATTCCAGCGCAGTAGACGCCGGCGCGGTAGCCTTGTGCGCGGACCGCGTGGATCCAGGCTCCGATGTAGGCGAGCTGCTCGGGGAGCATGCGGCCGCCTTCTTCGAGATCGAGAAAGATGATGGCGTTGGGCGGAAAGCCTTCAGTTCTGGCCGCGCGGGCGGCGTCCATCCCGTCGGACTCGCCAAGGGCTGCGGCGTAATTGTGGCGGAGCTCCTTGTCGAGGCGGCCATTGAAGAGAATGAGAAATCCAAAGCCCGCGTGGAGGACGGCGGCGCGCTTGCCCACCCATTCGTTGGTCGACATACCTGGTGGGTCATTGAGCCAGTAGCCGAGATAGGCGAACTGCTTGCGGAACTCAGGCAGCATGGCATCGCCCGGGTAGAGGTTCGTGTCGAAGCCGAGATAGCTCCTGTGCAGATGTGGGGTGGCGCCTTTCTGAGGCGCGGGCCGTTGTGCGGCGGCAGGGCACGCGGTGACGAAAGCGAATGAAGCGAACAGCAGGAAAATGGCTCCCGATGCCCGCTTCCGGTTGAGGGGGAACATGGTTCAGGCCGATTGCAGGAAGGCTACCGATTGCAGCGAGGTGACCTCAAAGCGCTTGCGGCAGCGGATATTTTTGCAGGCGACCACATCGTCGCGGCGGACCATGTAGGACTGCGCCTTGGCAAAGCGGGCGCGGTCGCGCTCGTCGGCATGACGAGGGAGTGAGGCCTTTTTACGGCGGACCAGCCAGCCGATCTGGTACTCGTCGGCTTGGCCGCAGTGGGGACAAGTGAGCGTGTGCGTGCGTTGTTCCTGTTTTTCGTCAAAAAAATCGCGCTCTTCCATGACCGGTCTCCAAAGGGGGAGTTGGGATCTATCACCCGGAGTCAGTATTTCACGGCAGCGGCTGGAAAACGGTGCTAACGTGATAGCCACGATGGCAAGACGGGCCAAGAAGCGGGTGTTCTCCAAGGTGAAGGCGGTAAAGGCGACAGCCCGGGAACGGGTGGGGCAGCCAAAACCCGAACGCGTGATCGAGGGCGAGCCGCGCGACACAAAACGCAAGCGCAAGCACAAGCCGACGCTGCAGGAAATCATCGACCAGATGGATTAGAGCATTTCCCCTATTCCTGGGAACCTTCTGAAATCAACCAAGCGCAGCTTTTCTTAACGGAAAAGCTGGGTTGAGATTCTCTCTTCGGTCTATACCAATAGGGGAAATGCTCTAGAAAGATGAGGCCCCTTGCAAAGCGCCTCACCGCTGTTAATTGGGCGACGAAAGCGCCGCGAGCCGCTCGGCAGCCTGGGTGTGGCCTCGTTCGCGTGCGAGGTCGAGCGGCAGCTTGCCTTCGTCTGTGCGGGCGGAGGGCGATGCGCCATGCCGGAGCAGTAACTGGAGCATCTCCGTTTTGCCCTGTGCCGCGGTCAGATGGAGCGGCGTGATGCCGCCGGACTGGGTCGCGTTCACGTCGGCTCCGCCCTCGATGAGAGCGCGAGCCGAGGCGAGCGAGCCGAAGCGTGCGACGCAGGCATGCAATGGTTGATTGCCCAGATCGTTGTGGGAACGGGCGTGGGCGTCCGCCCCTCTCGAAAGCAGCAGGTGGACAGTGTCCTCATCGGCGAAGGCGGCGGCAAGATGCAGCGGCGTCCAACCATCTGTGGAGTGACTGGCGACGAGCGAGGGATCGAAGGAGAGAAGCTGCTCGATGCGTTCGATGTCTCCGACGGAGGAAGCGTCGAAGATATCGAGTTCGGGCAGGTAGGGCAGGAGCAGGTCGCGAATCGCGGGCTGGTGGTGATAGACGGCGGCGCGGAGAGCGGAGATGCCGTCAGCGTTCTGAGCCTCGGCCAGCTGCGCGTGGTTGGCAAGCTGGGCGGCGAGCTCGGCCGTCTGGCCGTGCTGGATCATGTCAAAGACGAGGCGTTTCATTCTTGCAAGCCTCCCGGCCTGATTGTAGCGCCGGTTGGGGGAGTTCGGCTTCAAACTTCCAGATGACCGCCAGCCTGCGGGATTACTTTTTCGCGAGGTGCCGGGCGAGGCGGTCGAGAAAGGGAATTTGTGCGGGGAGGATCTTGTTGCGGGCAGCGGGCATGGCGAACCATTCGGCTCGGTCGATTTCCGGGACTTCGACTTCGCGGCCCGAGCGGGGTGGCCACTCGATGGGCGAGGTGTTGCTGACCAGGCCGGCAGGGTCGAAGTCGCCCTCGAACGCCCATGCGCTGACGATTTTGCCGCTCAGCTGCTGGATGTCTCCGAGCGGGAAGTAGCGGCCGGGTTCCTCGGAGGGGGGCGTGAGGCCGGTTTCCTCGCGGAATTCGCGGCAGGCGGCGGCGAGAAGGTCTTCGCCGGGGACGACGCTGCCTTTGGGGATGGTCCAGGCGCCGAGGTCGCGGTGCGTCCAGAAGGGGCCGCCGGGATGGGCGAGCAGGACTTCGAGATGGGCGTTGGGTTTGCGCCGATACAGGAGGAGTCCGGCGCTGTGTTTCTGGGGTCGAGGATGGGTGCGGGTCGTTTTCAGGGGGATGCTGCCGGGTAGAGTTCTTCTTTGACAGGATAACAAGCGGGGAGCCGCCCATCGTTATAACAAGTGGGGACCCGGCAATCGATGATTTCACCGATGGGCATGTCGCTCAGGCGGGAATGGCGGGAGTGCTGTTCCGGAGGACGGCTTTGCTGACGAGGGCGATGGGTATGCCCATGCAGAAGACAAGGGCCAGAACTGCATTTGCGAAAACGGGGAGGCTGAAAACCGGGTGGGCTATGACGCGGGAAAGCGGCAGAACCAGGTAGTTCATGACAAGGTAGATGAGAGCCCCATAGGCAGCTCCGGCGGACAGCGCGTGGCGCAGGAGCCCGGAGAAGCGCCGAGTCATGACGAGAAAGAGCGAGGCCCAGAACGCGGTGATGGTGTAGTGGATAACGAGGCCGAGCAGGGCGGCGAAGAGGCCGAGATGGAGGGCCAGAGGGCCAAGGAGTCCGCTGGCAATGACCTGGAGGAGCAGGCGAGGAGGTGTTCCGCGCAGGCCGTAAAAGAGCAGGGCGTCGGAGATGTCGAGTGATCCGGCGATGAGGACCGCGAGGCCGAAAGCCTTGAGATAGATATGCCGAGGCATAGTGTGCCCGCGTAGAGAGACAATCCTGGCGGGGGCCATGATAGCAGAGACTGCCGGAAGGCGATGTCTGGATTCGGTGCGAGGGTGCCGAGACTTGCCGTCAGGGGTTCGAGCCAGGGTTGGTTGTGTGGGGCAGGGGTACTCCGAGAGATCTTCCCGCGTGGAAGTCGTCACAGGGCCGATCCCGGCGGCGCAGAGGGCTGAGACGACGCCTCCTCTTTCATTGACTCGGCCCTGAAATTCTCGTATTCTAAAGTCCTTGCGCAGACTTCTGTCTGCCCGCCTTTGTTGTGTTTCGAGGCTGGGGAGACGGAATCCCGGAAGCTCTAACCCGGAAATGTTGGAAAGACCGGCTTTTAAGGGTCGGACGGGTGAAAGAGAACGCTGCGCGCACTCACGCGAAAAGCTGTGGTGAACCGCGGGATAAACGGAAGTATCGCGGAACGCTTTGGCGCGAGCCTGGGCCCGATGCGAAACCCGAAACAAGGGGTTCTTCGGGAGCGGGGACGGGCGCGCGAAGAGTGACGCGGGCAGGATTTTGAGCAGAGCGCCGCAAGGCAAGGGCCGAGTGCCTGAGGAGAGAAGGAACGATGTCGACGTATTTCCCGAGCTCGCACGATGTCAGCCGGAAGTGGTATGTGGTGGACGCCAGCGGCAAAACGCTGGGGCGCCTGGCCACCGAGGCGGCGAGGGTGCTGAGCGGCAAGAACAGTCCCAGGTACACGCCTTTTATGGATATGGGCGATCACCTGATCGTGATCAACGCTGAGAAGGTTCGGCTGACCGGGCTGAAGAGCCAGCAGAAGATGTACCGCCGTTACACGGGTTTCCCGGGCGGGTTGCGCGAGGAATCGTTCGTGCGCCTGCTGCAGCGCAAGCCCGAAAAGATTGTGGAAGAGGCGATCAAGGGCATGCTGCCGAAGACGAAGCTGGGCCGGAAGATGGCATCCAAGCTGAATGTATACAAGGGCGATCAGCATCCGCATGCCGCGCAGCAGCCGCAGCCGCTTGAGATCAACGCATAGTTAAAGAGACCGAGGATTCATGGCAGATCTGATTCAGTATTACGGAACGGGACGGCGCAAGTCGGCGATCGCCCGCGTCTTTCTGCGTCCGGGCAGCGGTAATTTCACCGTGAACGGCAAGCCGTTTGAGACGTACTTTGTGACCGAGCAGCAGCGGGTTTCGGCAAAGAAGCCGCTGGCGCTGACCGAGACGCTCTCGACCTTTGACGTGGTCACGACGGTGGCCGGCGGCGGGGTGGCCGCACAGGCCGACGCAGTGAAGATGGGCGCGGCGCGCGCGCTGCTCGAGTTCAACGCCGAGCTGCGCAAGACGCTCAAGGGCGAAGGTCTGCTGTCGCGGGATTCGCGCATTAAGGAGCGGAAGAAGTACGGACAGAAGGGCGCCCGCAAGCGGTTCCAGTTCAGCAAGCGCTAGCGCGTTTGCAGTCCGCAGTTTTCAGTCCGCAGTTTTCAGTCGACAGTCCTCAGTGGTTTTACTGGGGACTGGCAACTGACAACCGGCACAAGTTTTGGAAGCAAATCTTCCCTGATTTGGGAATCAATCCCGGTATCGCCGGGATGCAG
>JAJZAL010000234.1 GCA_021799405.1 Acidobacteriota bacterium | reverse complement strand
CGCCATTGCCATGCCTCGCACAGCTTCACCGACAGCTTGCGCCGGCTCAGATCCGAATGCCGCGCAATCAGATCGCGGATGAAGGCTACGTCTTCCGCATCGATCGTCCGGCCCCGGTAGCGCCACTGGTCAGCCATCTCCCGAACAGTGTGCCAGAGTCAAAGACGGAACGTAAGAGTTTTTTCGTGCTGTGTCTTATCCGTTCACCCGCCGCCACAGCGGCGCTGCTTCCGTTTCGGGGTTACGCGCCGCCAGCAGCAACTGCGCCTGATGCACGAGCAGCGTCTTGCCGGCCTCTGCGCTCGACGGCCACCACCGGAAACGTCCCTTCGATAAACGCTTCGTCGCCAGCCAAAATCCCTGGCCATCGTACGCAAGAATACGAATCGCCTTCCCGCTGCGGTTGCGGAAAATGAACAGGCTGCCGGAAAAAGGATCCGACCGCAGCTTCTCCCGGCACAACTGAGCTAAAGAATCGATCCCCTTTCGCCCGTCGATCGCCTCGATGGCCACCAGAATGCGCATCTGCGGCGTGATCTGGATCAGGAGATGACCTCCCACAACGCGCGGCTCAGTCCGGCAAGATCTTCCGCGCTCCTGCCCCGCAGACGGAGGCGAAGCTTGCCCCGCTCCCCTTCCAGCTCCAGCACAGACTCATCCCCCGCTCACAGCCGCCAATGGCCCCAGTTCTACAAAGGTAGCCCGCGTTCGAACCCTGCGGTTGCCGGTGATGCGCTCTGCGCTGCGAACGCTCATCCCTTCCAAGAGCAATTGCAGCACGCTCACGGCCCGGTCAACGGGGAGCCGCATTTCGTCCTGCGGACGCTCATGCTCTTCGGTAAAGGTCTTGCGGCATTGATTGCAGCGGAAGCGCTGTAGGCCGTTTCTGTGCTTCCCGAACCGCTTACATTGAATCTGGCAGGGATGGCAGGTCACGAGCTTTCCCCTTGTTTTTCAGCGGGAAAAGCCTCAAACTAGTGTTGGCGTCTGAGTGTTGGGCTTGTCCCGGCGCTTGGATTTAGCTCCGTTCCCGGTTCCAGCCGGGGGCGGAGCGCCTCAGGGTTAGTTAGCTAGGCGGTGGTACAACCGTGATTTCCACGGTCGTTCCATCGGAATAGTGGATGGTGAGGGTGATTTTGCGCATCGCTCTCAAGCCTCCTTTCTAGGCCGGGATTTCGGAGTGACGGTCCGAACCCGGCCTTTGATTTGGCAAGGATATCTGATTGCTAACGCCTAGTCAATAGATAAAAGTATCTAACTTTTGCCTTGACCATGCGTTTCGTTACTGCTACTCTGGTTTCGTTAAGAGGTGAAGCATGGCGAACGCAGAAGCCTTAGTAGCAACCGAAGAAAGCAAAAGGCAGCGCAGCCCTAACTATCCCGCTGTCGGGCTGCGGGAAGCTGTCGAGCGAGTGCGCAGGCTGATACAGACCGATGGAAAGGCTGGTGCGCCTCCTGAGATCGCTGCAAAACACATCGGATACAGTTCTGCCCATGGGCAAGCGATGTCCGTGTTGGCAGCCCTCAAGAAGTTCAATCTGGTGGTGGAATCGTCTGGTAGGCTAGTGCCTACACAAATGGCGTTCGAAATCGTGAACCTTCCTGAGGCTGACGCGCGGCGGGCGACGGCGCTAAAGGAAGCCGCCTTGAGTCCTGGTCTGTATAGGCAACTAGTGGATGACCATCGAGAAAGCGGTCTTCCCAATTCCGAGGTATTGGAAGCTGAACTTACAACCTATAAGGGTTTCAATCCTAAGGCAGTAGGAGGGTTCGTTAGCGACTTCAGGGACACCTTGGATTTCGCTGGAATTAAAGTTGGTAATGAAGTAGAATCCAAGAGGGACGAAGCCCTCAAGGTGAATGTGGGCGATTACGTCCAATGGGTTTCGCAGGGTAGCGAGCGATTCCGTGAGCTCAAGAGGGTTGTGAGGCTGTCTGAAGATGGACAATTCGCCTTCGTGGAAGAACGGGCAAGCGGCCTTCCCGTTGCGGAATTGGAAGTTGGCGAAGCTCCTGCCAAGCGATCTCTTTCATCTCTTCAGTTCACTCGCTCTCAACTGCGTCACCCCGAATCCGATGGGAGTCGCTCAATGAGGCAAGATGTGTTCTCTCTGGACAACGGGGGCGAAGTCACGATTAGTTGGCCCGTGCCTCTCACCGCAGAGATGGTCACGGACATTAAAGACTGGCTCAAGATCGTAGAGCGAAAAATATCTCGATCTGTTGATCAGCCTGAACCGAAAGAGGCCACCGAATAGGTGGCCTTAATGCTTTTGGCAGCAACGCACTAATAGGACGCTACCGACAGCGGCAGTCGCGGCTGCCATGGCGGTGAGGGATCTGGGCGAGAAGCGGGTTTTCCTGATCCTGGACAATCTGCGCGAATATCGCTCCAAGGCGGTGAAGGAATGGCTGGAAGGGAGCCAGGAAAAGACTGTGGTGTTTTATCTGCCCAGTTACTCGCCGGAGTGAGCCCGGGCGAACTGTTGAACGCCGGCCTGAGGCAGCGAGTGACGAAGGCGGCTCCCTCTGGAAACAAAATGGCCCTGACGCGCGCTGCGATCAGCGTCCGGAAGCAGCCTGCAGGGGTGGAGAAATGCTTTGAACAGGGAGATGTATGCTACGCCGCAAGTTCGCAGCGCTGGTGCATGAGCTGGCGCATGAAGGTGCAACGGCCAACCTGCCTTTCTCGCCCCAGCTCACCCCACAACCGACAGCCACGCGAAGCCCCTCGCCGTCCGCGCAGGACCTCAAAAGGTGCGATAAGCTACCTCTACGGAGGCCGCCATGCTCGACATCACCCAGGACATCCAGCCCCTCACCACCTTCCGCAACAACTCCGTCAAAATGATGAAGCAGATCAAGAAAACCGGTCGCCCCATCATCCTCACCGTCAATGGCAAAGCCGAAGCGACCGTCCTCTCCGCCGCCGCCTACCAGCGGCTCCTCGACATCGTCGCCGCCGCAAGCGAGCGCGAGGGCGTCCGCCAGGGTGATGCCGACCTCGCCGCCAACCGCACCCGCCCCGCCGCCAAAGTCTTCGAGCAGCTACGCAAGCAACATGGCTTATAGTGTAGAGTTCTCAGGCCGCGCCGAGCGCGACCTCGGCCAGATCTTCGCCGCCATCCACGCCGCCGACTCGCAAGCCGCAGCCCGCTGGTTTGACGGCCTTCAGGCCCCCATCGAAAAGCTCGCCACCCTCCCCGACCGCGGAACCCTTACTCGCTACGATGCAAACCTCCGCTTCCTCCACTACGGCAACAAGCCCCACATCTATCGCATCCTCTACCGCATCGACCATCGCTCAAACCGCGTGCTGATCGTCCATATCCGTCACGGAGCCCGCGCCCCGCTCAGCTAGAAGAAGGGTGAAGGGGTCGTGCTGCCCACGCGCACCGGCGTCTCGATCCGCAAGCGCTGCGTCAGCCGACCCACCGACCACCAGGCCATCTTGCTTCAGCGGCTCGGCCTGCAAATTCCTGCTCACATCGAATTTGCAGAGTTGTAGTGAAGACTTCGATATGTCCACATTGGAAAGAAAAAGACTTGCCTCTCAAGCTGCGGAAGTTGGGCTAGCCGTGCCGCGATGGAGGAACACGGGCATCCTGCAAACCCACATCTCAAAGAGCGAGATGTGGGGCATCCGCCTTATTACGAGGCGGAAAGGCTGGATGTGGGGCGCCCGAAAGAGGGTTGAGGGATATTTTGAACAGCACGATGCAGATTACGCTGCCGCCTGGGACTGCCTCTTGGTCGGGTCAATGGGCTCTGCCTTAAGCCCTCCGCCATGTCCCGGGCATGTTAACATCGCCGACACTCTCTGCCGTGGGTTGGTGTAGCATTTGGATTGAACTTCCGAGGACTTTTCAGAATGGATGAAACGCAGATTTATGCCCGATTAACGGCGATATTTGAAGACGTGTTTGATGACGATGCGCTCCGCATCAAGCCGGAGCTAACTGCCAAGGATGTGGATGGTTGGGATAGCCTGACGCATATCCGCCTGATGCTGACCATTGAGAAGGCTTTCAAAATCAAGTTTTCCACCTCGGAGGTTGGGAAGCTGGAGAACGTGGGCGACCTTGTGCAACTGATTAAGGCGCGGGTCTAGGAGCATTGCGGGCGAGCACTCGTTGTGGTCGGGGTGGCTTCTCAGGTTTGGGGCCGGGGGTATTGATGAATTCGATCTATTCTCGAATGCAGTGGCTTCCGCGTGTGCCTCCGGAATTTTCCGAGAGGCTGAAGACCTTGGGAGATTTCCACGGCCCGCTTGGGGCTGAACTGCAGGGGCTGGCGATGTGCGCGCTGGACTTGAATCAGTTGACCAAATTGGCCAAGGCAATTAGCAAGGCGCGTTTAGACGGCAGACCCCTGACTCCGTTGACGCCGTTCCGGCTCGCGGTGCTGAGCAATTCGACCATAGATTTGATTGTGCCGGCGCTGGTGGCAAGTGCGGCTCGGCATGGTGTTGCGCTTGAGGTGATACAGCCCCCCTATGATCAGGTGGCGCAAGAGGCCATGGCTGCTGACTCCGCGGTCAATCGTGCGAAGCCAGACGCAGTGCTATTTGCGCTGGACTATCGAGCGCTCCCGTTCAGGCTATCCTTGGGCGATGCCGAGGCTTCGTCCTCCACCGTGCAAGGCGCCCTGGGCTACCTTCAGGCTCTGCGCAACGGCATCAAGGCGAACTCCAATGCCGTTTGTATCTTTCAGAGTTTTGCTCCGCCCGCGGAGACGGTCTTTGGCAGCCTGGACCGGGCGCTGCCTGGAACGCTAAGAAGTCTTATCGATAGCGTCAACCGCGAGCTGGTCGCCTTTGTCCATGCTTCGGGCGATGTATTGCTTGATGTCGCCGGGCTCGCAGAAACCGTGGGCCTAGCCGATTGGCACAATCCGCAGCTTTGGAACATGGCCAAGTTTTCTTTTTCGGACGAACTGATTCCGCTCTATGCTGATCACGTATGCCGCACGGTTGCCGCCATTCGAGGAAAGAGCGGAAAGGTTCTGATCCTCGATCTGGACAATACGGTCTGGGGTGGAGTGATCGGAGACGATGGGCTGGATGGCATCAAGGTTGCGCAGGGCGATGCCCGGGGAGAGGCGCACCTGGCAATACAACGTCTTGCGCTGGAGCTGCGGCAGCGTGGAATTGTCCTTGCAGTGGCGTCGAAGAACACAGACGAGGTGGCGCGTGCACCGTTCGAGAGACATCCTGAGATGCTCCTTAAGCTCGACCACATAGCCGTCTTCCAAGCAAACTGGAACGACAAGGCCACCAATATTCGAGCCATCGCCGAGGAGCTCTCGCTGGGTCTGGATGCGATGGTCTTTCTCGATGACAATCCGGCCGAGCGCGGGCTGGTACGCAAGCTGCTTCCGCAAGTCTCTGTGCCAGAGCTTCCCGAAGATCCTGCCTACTACGCTAGAACGCTGGCTGCTGGAGGCTACTTCGAGGCCATCGGCTTTGCCTCCGAAGATCTGCAACGCGCAGGCTTTTATCAGGACAACGCACGCCGCGTCAGCCTGCAGAAGCAGGTTGGTGGCGTGGATGCCTATCTTGCCTCGCTGAACATGACCATCACCTTCCAGCCCTTCGATGCGACGGGCAGAGCACGCATCGTTCAGCTCATCAACAAATCCAACCAATACAATCTCACGACGCGCCGCTATACCGATCCAGAGGTTGCTGCGGCTGAGAACGCCCCGGACGTCTTCACCCTCCAGGTCCGCCTCGCCGACATCTTCGGCGATAACGGCATGATCAGCGTTGTGATTTGCAGGCTGGTCGAGTGCGGTGTATGGGACATCGATACCTGGCTGATGAGCTGCCGTGTGCTGGGGCGCAAGGTGGAACACATGGTGTTGCGTGAGATCCTGGCCCACGCGCGCGCATCTGGCGTTCGCAAGCTGGCCGGAGTGTTTGTGCCTACGGACCACAACAAGTTGGTGGTTGACCACTACGCTAAACTCGGTTTTACCAAAATTCACGAGGACGATTCCGGCTTGACGCGCTGGGAGTTGCTGGTGGAGGAAGCTGATCCGGAGATTGCTCCCATGGAGGTTGTCTCGCAGGGTTTTTCGGCGATGGAGAATGCATCCGCATGACGCCGTCCAACACGAGCGGACATGAGGAGGTCAAGGAGGCGGATCTGCTGCGACGTGACTGGTTTCTGCCGCTCCTGCTCACCCTGTTCACAATCGCTGTTGTTCTGGGATCGAAGGAGTTGATCGTCCGGCGTCTGTTCCCTCAGGGGGGAGAGACCATTTACGCCCTGGTGCATGACAGCTCCGCCGAGATACGAGGCTACACGAAGGAAGCGTGCCGGGGCGGCGACAACCATGAGATACCAGGAAAGGAGCACTGCCTGAATAGCTGTGGTCATCGTACCTTTCTGGGGTGCGGGCCGAGGTCCACAGGAGTCTACAGAACGGTACTGGCGGACGCGTCGGTTGAACTTGGCGAAGACGTTCCAATGGAAAAGACCGTCGCAGTCTGGCTGCCTAAGGATATCTCGCAATATACGGGTCGTAAGGCGGAACTTCTCGAGGCATCTGGTCGAGGGCGTCGCATGTGATTGCGCAGAACTTCAGCGTTTTCAGCCGGCTAGCCCGGACTACATTTGAGAAAGGCAATTGACTATGGACACAGCCTCTTCCTGGCGGCCAGAGATGAGGTGCTCGTATGAAGGATGAGCGAATCGCTTCTGAAGGCAGGGCGTCTCTTGATCGCGTAGGAGACGACAGCGAGCAAAAGTTACCGCGGCGTGACTGGATTCTTCTGCCGCTGATAAGTTTGCTTACGATCGTTGCCAGTGTTGGCTCCCTAGAGTTGATCGCGCGATGGATGCTTTCCTCAGTAAAGACCTCATACACGAGCTGCTTCAATTACAAAGACCCTCAAGTCGGCGTGCGCGCGATTCCGAACTCTACCTGCATAGATAAGGTCCCGGAAGGAGAGCTAGCTGAATACAGATTTAATAGTTGCGGCTACCGGACCGATGAGGGGTGCGGATCGAAGCCTCCTGGTACCTATAGAATTGTGCTGACCGGGTCCTCCATTGCCTTAGAGAAGCTCTGCGCAGGGTGCTGATTTCTTGACGGCGACGATCTGTTCCTCGTGGCGGGGTTGATGGAGGCTGCGAAGGTCGTTTGCGGTTGTGTTTTAGTGTCTGGAGGCCGATTTTCGGGCCTCCAGGCACACTACTGCCCGAGCACAGCCAGGCGTTTGCGGTGGAGGTAGAGATTGACCAGGGCGAAGTTGGCGCACAGCCGGTGGTGGTTCTTGGCGATGCCGCGGTATCTCACCTTGTCGAAGCCGAACACACGCTTCAGGATGCGGAACACATGTTCCACCTTGGCCCGCACGCTGGACTTGCTCCGGTTCTTCTTGCGCTGTAACTCATCCACATAGTTCTTGAACTTCGTGCGCTTGCAGGTCATGTCCTGGGCCTTCGGTGCAGCTTCTTTGATGACGTCGGTCTGGCCCTGATAGCCTCCATCACCCCACACTTTGCGCTCCTCGCCATGCAACAACTCCGGCAGCATGTGGCAGTCGGCCACGCTGGCCGCGCTGGTCGCCACCGAGTGGACGTGGCCCTCCTTGCTGTCCACGCCGACGTGCGCCTTCAACCCGAAGTACCACTGGTTTCCTTTCCGGGTCTGATGCATCTCCGGGTCGCGCTCGCCGCTTGCGTTCTTGGTCGACGAAGGCGCATGGAGAATGGTCGCATCGACGATCGTGCCGGTCGCGATCTTGATGCCCCTGGCCTCCAGATGCACGTTCACCGCCTCCAGCATCAACCCACCCAGATCGTGCTTCTCCAGCAGATGACGGAAGCGCAGGATCGTCGTTTCGTCCGGTGCCGGGGCCATGCCAAGATCGACGCCCACGAACCGCCGCAGCGCCGCCGACTCGTACATCGCCTCTTCCACACCAGGGTCCGACAGGTTGAACCACTGCTGCACGAAGTAGGTCCGCAGCATGATCGACAATCCCACCGGCTGCCGCCCCTTGCCCGCCTTCGCATAGTGCGGACGCACCAGCGCCTCCAGCGCTGACCACGGAACGATCTGCTCCATCTCGTCCAGAAATACCTCGCGACGACTCTTACGCCCGTACTTCTCGAACACACCCTGACTCGCCAGACTCCGCTGCTTCATCGCTCCCACCTCACTCCTATCGGATTAATCAATCAGGACGCGGATGCAGAACTTGTGCAGAGCCTCCCTAGATTGAGCAT
>JAJZAL010000233.1 GCA_021799405.1 Acidobacteriota bacterium | reverse complement strand
GCGTTGCGTGGAATTCGGCCGCCCAGCTCTACCAGTCTGATGTGCAGCTTGCCGAGCAGTTCATCGCCAGCCCTCTGCCGCCGTGGAACGACCTGGCTTACCTGCGCTACTCGCGCGATGGCGACCGCCGCGAGGGCGAAGCCATGCTGCACCGCCATACCGGCCAGCTCACTCCGCTGGTGCTGGCCGAGTGCAGCGAGTGGAAAGGGCGCTTCCTGCCGCGCATCGCCGAGCAACTCGACGCCATCTCCGCCGAACCCTCCTGGACGCTGCCCGCGCACGATCCCCAGCTCCTCAACTTCCACGGCACCCGCTACTATGTTGATCTGAACGCGGCGGCCCTGGGGCATTCCGTGGCCGAGACGCTCTACCTGCTGGGCGACAAGATTCCCGCAGCCACCCGCCAGCGCGCCATGGCCGCTTTGGAAAAGCACATGTTCGGCCCCATGCGTCTGGCTTACGCTGGCAAGGAGCAGACCTTCATCGACTGGCTGCACGCCAAGCACAACTGGAATGCGGTCTGTCTCAATGGCGTTACCGACGCCGCGCTCACCATCCTGCCCAGCCGTCACGAACGCGCCATCTTTGCCGCCGCGGGCGAGCACTGGGTCTCCAACTACCTGGACAGCTACAGCGATTACGGCTATGACACCGAAGGTATCGGCTACTGGGAGTATGGCTTTTCCAATTACGAAGAGCTCCGCGAGCAGCTCTGGTACTCCACCCGCGGCAAGATCGACCTCTTCGACAACCCCAAGGCCCGCAAGGCAGCCCTCTTCGGCTTCCAGTTTGCCATGCTGCCCGGCGTCTACGCCGACTTCGGCGATGCGCACTTCATGGACAAGCCCAGCCCCTCCTTTTTGGCTACCATCGACCGCATCTTTAATCTGCATGAATTTCCCGATGATCTGGCCCTCATGCGGTCGGCCCGCCGTGCGGCCCTGCCGGAGGCTGTGTTTGCCGCCTTTCCCAACAGCTCCCAGCGCCACGATCCCGGTGAAACCGCCGCCACGCTTATCGGCATGCGCACCTGGTACGCCGATCCCGGCGTCCTCGTGGATCGCCCGGCACCCGGCGGCGATTTCGCCATCACCATCAAGGCCGGCGGTAATGCCAATCACAGCCACAATGACGTAGGCACCTACTCCATCGGCCTGAAAGACACGCAGATCGTCGGTGACCCTGGCGGTCCAGGCTTCTACGACGCCGACACCTTCAACAACAAGCGCTATACCTACCGCCTGCTCAACTCCTTCGGTCACCCCGTCCCGGAGATCGACGGCAAACTGCAACTGGAGGCAACCAGCGTCCATCCCAAAGTGCTCTCCTCCGCATTTACGCCCCAGGAAGACAGCGTCTCCATGGACATCACCCCGGCCTACAACGATCCCAATCTCAAGCAGGTCATCCGCACCATGCACTATTCGCGTGAGAATGGCGGTGCGGTCGAGATCGACGATCAGTTTACCGTGGCCGGTCCTGCCGACGTCATTGAGTCGTTCCCGACTCACGGAACCTGCAAGCAACTCGACTCAAAGACGTTGGAAATCGACTACCAGGGCCAGCGCCTGCGGGTCAGTGTGGATGCGCCGGTCACATTCATCGTTACTCAGGACAAGGTGGATGACATGGGCAATCCGTTTACCCGGGTTGGCGTCAACATGCATCTCGACCAGTCGGGCCAGATCGCCATGCACTTCCGCCCTGTTCCGGCGAGCTGAGAAGCGTCGCTCTACCTTACAGGATTGAACCAATCGGGGGCCTCATCCTTTCCGTTTGCACCTGCGAACGGAAAGGGTGGGATACCGCAAGTTCCAACAATCCTTTGGCTTTAATCTAATAACCGAAGGCTGATATCTACACCAAAGGTCCATGCCACACAATGACCCCCAATTCGCCCGCTACCCCAGCCTGGAAGGCCGAGCCGTTCTCGTCACTGGCGGCGCCACCGGCATCGGCGAATCCATCGTCACCCACTTCGCCCGCCAGGGCTCCCGCGTCGCCTTCCTCGACATCCAGGACGAGCCAGCGCAAGCCCTCGCGGCGAAGCTCGCCGCCAAAGGCTGCCCTGCCCCGCTCTATATTCATTGCGACCTCACTGACCTCGCGGCGCTCAAGAACGCCGTTCAGCAAGTCCTGGATGCGTTCGGAGCCATCGACGTCCTCGTCAACAATGCCGCCAACGACCAGCGCCAACCCAGCGACGAAGTCACGCCAGAATTCTGGGACCAGTCGATCGCCATCAACCTCCGCCCGCAGTTCTTCGCCATGCAGGCAGTGGCTCCCGCGATGCGCGCCGCGGGCCGCGGCTCGATCATCAACATGAGTTCCATCGCGTGGATCATCCCCAACACCGGCATGCCGGTTTACGTCGCATCGAAGGCTGCCATCGTCGGCCTCACCCGCACCATGGCCCACGAGCTCGGCCCCCACAACATCCGGGTCAACGCCGTACTGCCCGGCGGCATCGCCACCGAACGCCAAAAGCGCCTCTGGTATACGCCCGAGTACGTGGCGCAGATCCTTGAGCACCAGTCCATCAAGCGCCAGATCGAGCCCGCCGAAGTCGCGCGCCTGGTTCTCTTCCTCGCCGCCGACGACTCCAGCGCCATCACCAACCAGAGCTACATCATCGACGCCGGCTGGGTGTAGTGCTATCTCAGCGTGATTTTGTCATCCAACTTTCTATCCTGGGCGCCCGGGCTCTCGTCCGCAGCGCTTGCCCTCCGTAGCGCGTCGGATAAGACCGGTGACGCCGCAGAGTTATACGAGCACAGTAATAGGAGTACCCCGCCAAAATGCCGTCCGTTGTCAACGAAAGCGCGGCGCCAGAGCCGGCAAATCCCCTGCGATTCGCAATCGACTCCCACCACCCACAGCCTCATGCTGTGTAAGCAGACGAGCGAACGGCGGGCCACGCTCCCGTCAAAGAACACCGCCCGAGGACTGATGCCTGAAAGCTCGTATCATTAACCCTATGAATCTCGAAGCAATCCAGTCCGCCCTGCGCGAGGCCGGCCACGACGGCTGGCTCTTCTACGATCATCACCACCGCGATCCCATCGCCGCCCACATCCTCGGCCTCGACGAAAAGGCCCACATCACCCGGCGCTGGTATTACTTCATCCCGGCCGCGGGCGAGCCGAGCAAGCTGGTTCACCGTATCGAGCAGAGCCGCCTCGATTCCCTGCCCGGCGCGAAGACCCAGTATGCCAGCTGGCAGGAGTTGCACGCCGGCCTCCAGGCCATGCTCGCCGGCTCGCGCCGCCTGGCCATGCAGTACTCGCCCAACAACGACATCATGTACGTATCGATGGTCGACGCGGGCACAGTCGAGTTCCTGCGCTCACTCGGCAAGGAGATCGTCTCCTCAGCCGACCTGGTCAGCCAGTTTGAAGCCGTGCTCAGCGCGGAGCAGATGGCCACCCACGCCGTTGCGCAGCGCGCCATCGACGATCTGCTGGCCGAGGGGTGGCGCGAGATCGCCCGCCGCCTGCACCCGCCGTCTGGCAGCTCCGCCGACTACACGGAATTCGACCATATGCAATGGCTCAGCGAGGCCATGCGCCGCGCTGGCCTGGTGTGGGAGAACGGCCCCAACGTCAGCATCAATGCCAATAGCTCCGACTCGCACTACGAGCCCACCGCCGAGCGCTCCGCCCCTATCCGCGAGGGCGACTTCATCCTCATTGATATCTGGGGCCGCGTTGACTCGCCCGCCAGCGTTTACTACGACATCACCTGGACCGGCGTCATCGGCCGCGCGCCCACCGAGCAGGAGCAAAGCGTCTTCGAGACCGTCCGCAACGCCCGCGATGCTGCCATCGCCGCCGTCGAGCAGGCCTTCGCCGCCAACCGCCCCATCGTCGGCTTCGAAGCCGACGATGCCGCGCGCGCCGTTATTCGCGCCGCCGGCTTCGGCGACTTCTTCACCCACCGTACCGGCCACAACATCACCAGTGAAATTCATGGCCCCGGCGCGCATCTCGACAACCTCGAAACGCACGACATTCGCCGCATTCTGCCCAACACCTGCTTCTCCGTCGAGCCCGGCATCTACCTGCCCGGCTTCGGCGTGCGCAGCGAAGTCAACATGCTCACCGCTCCCGGCAAGGCCTGGGTCACCGGCAAGATACAGAGCGACCTGGTGCGGATATAAAGCGAGCGATCAGTGTGCAGGGATCAGGGATCAGTAGAGCCGGTGCCCCATGTCCCGATTTTGGGACCTGGGAAATTACCAGCCTGAACCACCCTCGGAGTTGAATCGGAGATTCTCGCATTGGCGACAGCCCCGGCGGACAACGCCTCTATGGCCGGACGATCATCTTCCCGACGCCGTCCTGATACTGGCTGGCGATGGTGAAGGCCTCGTCGATGCGCTCCATCTCCCTTGTATGCGTGAGCATCGGCCGAAACCATTCGGCGTGCGCGGCAAGCAGTTCCAGAGCCTCTTCCGTCTCGTGGTTCGATCGGCGCACGTTGAAAATCGTAAGCTCTTTGCGCCGCATTGCCGATCCATCCAGCGATACAAACTGCGTTGAATGAATTCCGGTCAGCGCGACGCGACCGGCATTGCGGGCCAGATAAATCGCCTGGCTGGAGGTATCCTCCTTGGCCGCGCAATCAATGGCGCAGTCCACGCCGCGCTGCCCCGTCCCGCCAAGGATTTCCTCAACCGCTTCCCCAGGGTCGAGCACGACGTCCGCGCCGATCTCCCGCGCCAGTTCGCGCCGGTGCGCCAGCGGTTCCACCGCCCAGATGCGTCCAACCCTGGCGGCCCGCAGTGCGGCGATCGTCAAGAGCCCGATGGGGCCGGCGCCGATGACCGCGACCGTTTCACCTTCGCGGATCGACGCCAGGTGGACGGAATGCACAGCCACCGCGAGAGGCTCGGCCAGTGCGGCTTCGGCAAACGACATCCCGCTGGGGATGGGGAGAAAGTTGCCGGCCGGCAGGTTGACCAGTTCACGAAAAAAACCGGGATAGGTCGGATTGCTGAGAAAGCGAATGTTCGCGCACACATTGTGGTGCCCGCTCTGGCAAAACTCGCAGTGATAGCAGTACAGAGCGGGTTCAAGCGCCCCGCGGTCGCCCGTGGCCAGTCCCGTAACGCCCGGACCTATCTTCACGATCGTTCCCGCCGGTTCGTGGCCGAGCACCATCGGATAGACGTTGGGCGTGCTGCCCACCGCCCCCTCGGTGTAGGCATGCAGATCAGACCCGCAGATGCCCACAGCCTCGATCCGGACCTGCACTTCACCCGGTCCGGGATCTTCAATCGGCATCTCAGTAAACCGGAATGTGAAAGGAGCAATAAGTTCCGCGGCTCGCATCAAATGATCTTCCTCAAATCTTCCTCAAAAACCATACCGCATCAGCAGGCAGGAACAAAAGGCAAGCAACACGCTGGCCCCTGCACAGCAGCCGGCTTGAACGATTGCTCATTCTGCAACAGGTGCGGCACAACTAGAGCCGCGCCCGGCTACAACGCTTCTGCCAGAAGAGTCTTCTCCGCCCGCCGCGCCGACGACAGCCCCGTACGCGGCGGGCAGATGTAAGCTTTCAAAACACCGTTGCAAACTGAGAAACGCCAGTCCGCAATGCAGGTGATTCTTGATTATTCTTCCTCTTCCTCCACGGGACGCTTGGCGTTGGCCAGGATTTTTTCGGCAACCGGCTGCGGGACGATGTCGTAGTGATCCATCTCCATCCGGTAGCTGCCTTTGCCCTGCGTCATTGAAGTGAGTTGCGTGCCATAGGTCAGCATCTCGGCCATCGGAACTTCCGCATTGATGATGGTGGTGCGTCCCTTGGTTTCCATGCCCTGCACGCGGCCGCGGCGCGAGTTCAGATCGCCCATCAGCGTTCCGGCAAAATCATCCGGCGCCTCAATTTCGACCTTCATGATCGGCTCAAGCAGACAGGGCTTGGCCTGCTCCATGCACTTTCTGAATGCGATACGCCCGGCCATCTTGAACGAAAGCTCGTTCGAGTCCACGTCGTGATAGCTGCCGTCGTAGACCGTGACCTTGAAGTCCACCACTGGGTAGCCGGCCAGAAATCCGCGCGCGGCCGACTCGACGATGCCCTTCTCTACGGCCGGGACGAACTGGCGCGGAATGGCGCCGCCGAAGATCTCGTTCGCGAACTCGAAGCCGCCGCCGCGCGCCAGCGGCTCCATCTTGATCTTGCAGTCGCCGAACTGGCCGTGGCCGCCGGTCTGCTTCTTGTGGCGGCCCTGGGCATCGGCCCTGCCGCGAATCGTCTCGCGGTACGGCACCTTGGGCGCCTTCAGCGTGACTTCGGCGTGATAGCGCTTCTTGAGGCGGCTGACGATGGCTTCGATGTGCGGCTGGCCGGCGCCCGCAATGAGAAACTCATTGGTCTGCGGATCGCGGAAGAAGCGAATGAGCAGGTCCTCTTCCATCAGCTTATGGATGGCGGGGGCCAGCTTGTCTTCGTCGGCGCGGCTCTTGGGCTCGATGGCGTAGGTCATGGCCGGCTCGGGCATCGAGGCCAGTTCGATCTGCATATCGGCGCCCTTCTGACCCAGCGTGTCGCCGGTAAGGGTGTCGCGCAGCTTGGCCACTGCGCCCAGATCACCGGCGTGCAGCTCGGGAACGTCGATGGCCTTCCGGCCCTGCATCACGCTCAGGTGTGAGAGCTTTTCCTGGCCGCGGCGGGTGTAGTTCTCCACTGTCATATCGTTCTTGATGATGCCGCTGACGACCTTGAAGAAGCTGATGCGCCCCGCAAAGGGATCGCTCATGGTCTTGAAAACCACCATGCCGGCCGGCTCGTTGTCATCCACTTTGCGGGTAGAGGCATCGGCGGCAGATTCGCCCTCGGCGGCAGCAGCCTGCGCCGCGGGCGTTATGACGGCAAATGGCGCGCGCTCGATGGGCGCAGGCGCATAGACCTTCAGGAAGTCCAGCAGGTGATCGGTGGCGACGTTCCCGAGTCCGCTGGTAAAGAGCACCGGGAAGATACGGTCCTCGCGGATGGCCTCGTGCAGCGCGGCGATCAAATGATCTTCGGGGATTGTGCCCTTTTCAAAAAACTCCTCCATCAACTCGTCTTTGCCCTCGGCTACAAGCTCGACAAGCGCCTCATGCGCCTCCTTGGCCTGGGCAGCCAGCGAGGCCGGCATTTCGCCGGTTTTGCCGCGGCCGTCGCCGCCCATGGTGTAAAAGAAGGACTCCATCGTCACCAGGTCCACGACGCCGTGAAAGCCCTGCGCGTCAGCGATGGGCAACTGGACGGGAACACAGTTGCGGCCCCAGCGCTCGTGCAGATCCTCAATGAGGGCGCTTAAACCGCCCCCGCCGCCGGCCTTGGGGTGGTCCATCTGGTTCACCAGGACGATGCGCGGCACGTTGGCTTCTTCGGCGAATCTCCACACGCGCTCGGTCACCGGCTCTACGCCATTCTGCGCGTTAACAACGATGATGGCGGATTCCACGGGGAGCAGGGCGGCGCGGGCTTCATGCGTGAACATGTGGAAGCCGGGCGTGTCGACCAGGTTGATTTTTGCTCCTTGCCACTCGGCAAAGGCCACGGCGTTCTGCATGGTCAGGCCGCGGGCCACTTCTTCTTCGTCATAGGCGGTTACGGCCGAACCGTCTTCAACACGGCCCTGGGTTGGCGTCATTTTCGCGGCATGCAGCAGAGCGGCTATCAGCGTGGTTTTACCGCTTTGCGCATGCCCCACTACAGCTACGTTGCGGATCTCACTTCCCTGGTACGTTTTCATGGTGCTCCTCCTTGACTTGTGAAGAGATTTGCCGGGATCGGCGAACGGAAATGAAGAAGACGCAGGGAAAACGCTCGGGCGTCCGTGGGGGCGCCCACGTGGCCGCATTCAAAAGCCACAGGGCCGGGTCTGCCTTCATCCTCATCCATAAAGATGGCCGGGAGAGGGGTCTGGGCCGGCACGCGGCAGTCCTGCCGAGATGCATCTGGCGCACGCTTCTAGCCCAAGTAGCGGATGCTATCACACGCGGTGCAGGAACGTCCTGTGACTGGAACCACAGCGGGCAGATAAGGCCTAAGCCTTGCTCGTTTGCGAGTTGGCTCCTCGGCGGGCTTACGCACTCAGCAGCGGTGCGTTGCCACTACAGATCCAATAATGATACTCATCCCACCGGCCGGTTTTTGAGCTGATGAACTCAACTCGGACGGTGATTTTGCTCTTCCCTTGTGGGTCTTTTGCCGGCACGTCGAAATCGCTGTTGAACCAGCGGAT
>JAJZAL010000232.1 GCA_021799405.1 Acidobacteriota bacterium | reverse complement strand
TCCATCTCGTCGAACCCGGTCAGAGTCATTACTCCCGGAACCGTCAGCAACTACGTATGGTTTGCGTCGCCGGGAAACTCGCAGTATTTTGTTCCAATCCTGTTACTCACCGGCACGACCGGCTCCACGGTGCGCCTGCCCTATGTGCCCAACTCAATGGTGATGGACGAGGGCGGAAATAACCTCTATTTTGGCTCCCTCCACGAGTTGATGGTTTACAGCACGACGACGAACGCGATCACCGGAGAGGATCCATCTGTTCCGGGCGTAGTGCTTGCCGTTTCGCCCAACAACTCGCAGGTATTGATCAACGATCAAATCCGGGGCCTCTTCTACATTAGGAATGCCACCGGCAGCGGCTTTATCACCTTTGGCGGCCTCGGAGCCGCGGCCCAATGGACGCCTGATTCCAAGACCCTCTATATCGTTGACAGGAAATCGCTGAATAATCCGGCGGCTGGCATCACCGGGCACACCGATACCCTGTACGTTTACAACCAGAACACCGGTTGGTCCACTTATGACCTGACCCCGTCAGGCGGCGCTACGAGCGTGGCCATCACGGTCCCCGGCGTTGGCGCTTATCTCGACGGCAGTCCGACGGTTGCCCACACCTGGTGCCCCACCGGCACGGTGGGAAACACCGCCAGCATGACGTTCTATCCGCAAGTTGATTCGGAGCCCATAGAAACCGATGCTCTGGCTGCCACAACGGACGGCCAGCATATTCTGGGCGCGGGAATGGCAGGCGGCGGCATCACGCTCTCCGACATTGGAGTCACGATTCCCACCACGGCCTGCCCCTCCTCAACGACGGGAACCGGCAGCAATCAGGTACAGACGCTTTTGCCACTTCCCATCCAGCAAACACTGCTCCTGGATCAATTGCCGCTGGCCGGCATCAACGCGACGGCGGTCAATGGGGTCGTCGCATCGCCGGTATCCAATCTGGCATTTATCACTTACAACGGCTCAACACCCGGAGCCTTGCTGCCGTATTACATTACGGGCCCCAGTGGTTCGGCAGGCACGGTACATTACGTTACCCTGGCTGGAGGTTCCGCTGTGACGGCGCCGCTGACGGGGGTATTCAGCCCGGACGATACAACGTTCTTTGTCTCCACGGCGGGCGACAACAAAATCCATTTCATCTCGATTCCCACTTCGCTTACATCAACAACGCAGCTTCAGGACACGCAACAACTCAGCCCAAAGCTTCCCGCCTGCACGCCTGTTTCCGCTGGCGGCAACGACCTTGGGTGTACTTATACGGGCAGCAACCCGATTGTTCCGGTTACGGCCATCGCGGTCGTGCCGCGCCCGGCCACTTAGCCTGTAAGCATTCATCCCCAATCAGGAAGAGGCCGGCGGCAGCCGGCCCTTCTCATCTTCGGGCCAGCCACACACGATAAAATCAATCCATGATCAAAGGAATCTCCTTTTTGCGGCCCGCCCGCAGCGCCGCGGCATACGATCGCCTGACGAGCTTCTTTTCCGCGCTGGGCTTTGCTGCCGGCAAAGGATGGCAGGAGGAGAAGAGCCGGGGAGCAGCTTTTCTGGCGCCCCTCGGGAACCTCGAGTTCGTCGATGGCGAGTTTCCCGCTGCCTCGGATCTCCTCGTCGAGGTCACTTCACTCGACTCCGCGCGCCAGGCGGCGGAAGCATGGTTGCGCGCACAGGGCGGAGACGAAGCCGTGGCGCGCCTGTCAGGCATCACGGAGACCCATTGGAAATCGCGCATCTTTACAGTTGAGCCGGAGCCGGGCTTCCGGTTCAGCTTCTGGGCGTGGACCGATCCGCTGCGAGGCAAGCCGGTGGCCGTGGAAGGCGATCTCTCGGCGGCGGGGATGAAGTTTGCCATCGTCGTCTCGCGCTGGAATGCCGTAATCACCGACCGCCTGCTGGAAGGCGCGCTGGACGCGCTGCTGCGCAGTGGCGCCGGCCGTGCCGACATCGAGGTTGCCCGCGTTCCCGGCGCCTGGGAGATTCCGGCCGCGGCGCGCGAATTTGCTAACCTGGGCCGCGCAGACGCCATTGTGACGCTGGGTTGCCTATTGCGCGGCGAGACCGCGCACTATGAAGCCATTTACAACGAGGTGGCCCGCGGCATCGGCCAGTCGCAGCAGGAGACGGGCATCCCCCACAGCTTTGGCGTGTTGACGTGCGAAACGCTTGAACAGGCGCTGGACCGGGCCGGAGTCAAGGCCGGCAACAAGGGGTTCGAAGCCGGCGTGGCTGCCATTGAAATGGTGAGCTTGCGGCGCAAACTCAAGCAAGGCGGTACCGCTTGACCCCGGGGCCGCGCCGTAAATCGCGCGAACTGGCCATGCAGATGCTCTTTCAGGCCGATGTCGGCAAACAGACCCCCGACCAGGTCCGCGCTACCTTTTGGAAGACCAGCGATGAGGTTGATCCGGAGATTCGCGGCTTTGCCGACGATCTGTTCCGCGCGGCCATCGCCCATCAGGAAACGATCGACACCCTGATCGCGCAAAACTCGAAGCACTGGCGCATCGAACGGATGCCGGCGGTCGACCGCAATCTGCTTCGCATGGCCGTGGGTGAGATGCTTGCCTTCAAGGGCACGCCCTTTCCGGTCGTGATCAATGAGGCGCTCGAAATCGGCCGCCGTTTCTCCGCGCCCGAGTCGATCAATTTCCTCAACGGCCTTCTGGACTCGATTGCGCGCAGCCTGATCGCAAAATAAAGGGGAAACGAAGAAACTTCGTTCCCCCGATGCAACTCGTCTTCCTGCCAACTCACCGTCCCGCAATCACCGTTGTGCTGCCGCCGAGGCGCGTGGCAAAGGTCGGCTTCTCGAGTCCGTCCATGATCGAGGACGGCAGCTTGCGATGCGGAAACTGGCGGCGGTAGAACTCCAAGCTCGCGAAGAAGTCGGGAGCGTTGGAGTCAACGTTCTGAGCTTCATGCGTATACGCCTTCATGATGGACGGATCGGACAGGGCCACGCCCAGGAAGTTGACGGCGTCGGCGATCGAACGGCCCGCGGGCGACTTGTAATTGTAGAGCGAAACGCCCTGCCTCTCTGCGAAGGCCGCAATGGGAATCAGCGGCTGCAAGGCAAACGACTGGTAATGGACGGACATCTCATGCCGCACCATTTCCTTCGGAAATGCGCCTCGCTGGTCGATGTCATTCACGGCGGTCTTGTACGCATTGACGCCGAAGTCGAACAATTGCGGATCGGTTGAGATAACGCCGGTAGCAATGGCGGCCAGCCCGCGCCAGTAGTGGTGGTTGTTCAAGTGGCTGCCCTCGGACGGGAAACCAATCATACGGTGCGCCACCCTGTTCATCCAGTCCACATCGCGCGAGGTCACGGCGCTATCGAGCTTGGAGTCGTTGAGGAGAACCGACTCCGAGATGGCGATGGAGCTCAGCGTCCACTCCACCTGATACCAGGACTGGGCGTCGCGGACTGCATCGTAGTCCAGCAGGGTGTTGGCCTGCGCCCAACGGTCAACCTGATCCTGCGCGCACTCCGCCTCCTCGTGGCTGCCCGTAGCGAGGTACTGGTTCATGCCGGCGGTGACGCGCTGCTCAAATCTCCCATAAACCGCGGTCTTTATGTGCTCTGCCGGATTGATCGGCCCATGGCCGCCGTGAAGATAGTGCATGGGAATGCGCATCGGGCCTTCCGGCGGAGCCACCACGGGCAGAGTCTCGCACCGTTGCAATTGCGAGAGCGCCAGGCGGATGCGGGCGTTCCTCGTGTGCTTCAGCTGAGAACGGCGCGCCCCAACATCGATGTAGGAGGCCCATGGGTTAAGTTTTTGCGGCGCCTGGCCAAACATGACCGGGGAGCAGATCATCGCTGCGATCATAAGAAGGCAGAATGTCTGGAGCTGCTTTCGCATGCAAATCTCCTGTGAAGATCAATGAGGGTGCATTGCTTAATCGATTGGCGCTGGCAGGATTCACCAGCCACGGCTTCATTCTACGGTCTCGGCCAGCTTCCAGCCCAGACGCCGCGCCCGCTCATAGTCCCGCATGGCAAGCAGGCGGTGCGGCTCCGATGCCGCCAGGCCGATCCACAGCTTGCCCACCGGCTTTGCGCCCAGCATCGCTGCGGCAAGGCGCAAGGCCCTGGGCGCGCCCGTCATGAGCGGAATCAGGAATCCCGGCGCGGCAGATGAAGCGATAAGAATCGCCGTGCGCGGCTGCTCTTTGGTGCGCAGGCGCGGAGCGTTTTGTCCCCACGGCCAGTACGCGTAGCCCAGGAGCCGCTCCAGAAACCTGCGGAAGATGGCGGTTACGTTGTAGTAGTTTACCGGCGAGCCAAGCACCACGGCATCGGCTGCCTCCACCTGCTGCAGGATCGACTCGAGATCGTCCTTATGTTCGCACTTGCCGCGCTCCTTGCCGGGTTTCTGCGTGCAGGTGCGGCAGTTCTTGCAGAACTCGATGTGCGCCTCGGTCAGGTAGATCGTGCAAGTCTCCACTCCCTTTTCGCGCGCGCCAACCAGGACGGCATCGACCGCGGAATCGATAGTCCCGCCCCTGCGATAGCTGCCCACAATCGCCACAACTTTCCGGCTCATTGTGCAACTCCTGTCTTTGCTACAGTGCTGTTTGGTATCAGATTACTAAAGACAGCCCGGCTTAGCTATGACGGCCGGCACGGATTGCGGGCTGCTGCCGGAATACGGTTCAGCGCGCTCTGCCATCCTGCTATCCTAGTCCGGTGATACTTCGGTCAAGAGGCTGGATTTTTCAAGGACTTGCACTGCTGCTTGTCCTCTCGGCGGCCGCCTGCCACAGGGAGGAGCAGGCCGTGGAAGGCGTTGCCCAGAAAGCCGCAAAGGCCGAACAGCAGGCACAGGCCACGGCAACTCTGCGCGACCAGCAGCGTGCCCAGCTCGCGCAGATTCCGCTGCCCACCAAGAGCCTCTACGCCGATGTGCACGATCCCTCGGCCTGGGAAAATCCCTTTCTGGCCGTCGGCGCAAACATGCTGACCCTTCGCATCCTGCTTCCCGACACCAATCCCAGCGCCCTGGGCGACGGATCCTTTCTGCGCCCCAAAGCTGCCCGCCAGCAGGAGATCCAGATGCGCCCGGCCGATCTGGCCAATGCGGTGGTGGCCATTCCCGCCGGAGCATGGCACTACGGCCGCGTGATCGCCGTGGCGGAGTCGCCGGAGACGAGCCGCTCGGACCGCGCCAAAGTCCGCCGCAATGTGGAAGCCGCCATCAAGCAGCTCAACGATCTTGGCATCGTCGTGGAAGAGTGGCCGGGGCGGTAACGGCTTCGGTGTCACTGTTTCTGTAGCGGGTTATCTCCGGATTGGCGACTTAACCGCTCGCAATCCGAGGTTGCGGTGCCGGAAGGTCGCGTCACAAATGCTTGTGCCGGCGATCACAGCGTTCTCTCCGCTTATGAGCCAAGCCCCACATAATTAAAGACAAATTGATGCTAAGTCGGTTCAACTACTTTTCCCTGTCGGTGTGAAAAGCACCCTTCCAAATGCAGCCGCAGGGTAAGATGAATACCCTAGAGCGACGAGAAAGAAAGGGAAATATCGTGCGAATCAGATTGGGAGCAAAGGAAGTTCCGCTACTCTTCATTATCCTCGTAGCGTCTTGCGTGCAGATAGCAGCACAACCACCTGTCTTGTGCACTCACATCATCTTCTGTCTGTTCAACCAGGAAGCCACAGCTTCCGATCCCGCGGGGATTCACAAATACAGTGAGGATCTGATTGGGTTACTCGCGCCACCCGAAGCAGGAAAAGCATACATCGATTCGCTAGCTGATCGTCTGGCGCGTGCGGAGCAGATGGCCCGAACCGGCAAAGGAAAGCTGGTTGCCGAGGCCAACGTCGTTCGCGCTTTCAATGACCTGATGAAAGAGGTTGGGGCTCCGTCATCCCTAAGGACTGACGAAGCGTCCATGCGGAAATTCAGAGAACACGCAGCGGCGATCAAGGCTTTTCCCGCGCTGTTTTCGGCGGATCGCAATGGAACGAATTGCAACCCGGGGGAAGCCATTTTTCTCCTCTATCTCCTGATCTCGGACAACGGAACTCTCTACGATGGGAATCTAGACAGTGCTGTAGCGCTGATGCAATGGAACCCCCAGCGAAACGGAGGCGGGCCTAGCTTTGGTGTCGCCGACGTAGAGGCAATGGGCTCGATTGCGAGCAGGCTCCTTTCCTCGTACCCGTCGCACCACAATCGCAAGGCGACCGTCGCGTTGTTCGATACCCTAGCCGACACGCTCGGCTTTTGAGAAGTGGGAGCACGATGCTCGTGAGATCTGTGTTAACAAGGCTATCGCTCTTCGCCGCAGCTTTGGTACTTTCAGGCTGTGGGCCTTCGCACTGGCTCAGTGCTGGATCAGGCACTTGTTGCGCTCCACGCTTGGCCGACTTGTTCTCCTGGTCAATAAAATCATTGGGAACGAGAACAGACCATGTCACAAGGGTGCGTGTCAGCCGTCACAGCGCGTTTTCAGAACCCGCGGCATGCTTCCTTGAATTGAGGATTCCCCTATCATCGTTTGGGCTACCCTACTTTTCCCCATCCGTCTGCGGAGCGTGATCATGCCTGGTTGCTGAGAGGGGGGCGATTCGTGCGCATGGGGTCATCCATTACGAAGCCACTGCGGCTATTAACGCTTCTGTGCATGACAATCTTCTGGAGGTTGCCGCTCATGCCGCAAAACCCATCTGGAAGCAGGCCGGTCCGGGGTCTGCCGCACACACGCCTCAATTTGCTGATCGCGGCAGCGAAAGCCGCAGATACCCAAGAAGGCGCACAAGCCTACTCGGAGGATCTGGTAAAGATGCTCGTTGCTGCCCGAATGGGGAAGGCTTATATTAACGCACTTTCGCGCCGGCTGGCCATGGCGGACCTCCTGGCCAGGCACGGCAAGCGTAAGTGGGTTCCGGAAAGCTCCGTCGCGCAGGCCTTCAACGATTTGATGGAGCAGGTTGCACCTACCTCCAGTCAGCCGTTTCAGACGGACACCTCATTCGTGCATGAGATGCGGCTTGCGCTCAATGGCATATCGCCCGCTCTCGGTTCGGTGGATTCACACAGCTCGGAGTGCTTGCCGAGCGAGGCCGTCCTGCTGCTGTGGCAGCTACTTGCAAACAATGGTGCGAAGCTGCCGCTGCCGGAACTGCCCCGGAAGGTGGGAGCGCCGAAAGGGGGATATGTAATAGGCCGTAGTATCAGCGGCCCTGATGCAAGATTGCTTGTCTTCCAATATGCGGCCTCGCACACACGTTTTGAGAGTGTGAAGCTATACGACCATGTGGCTCAACTCTTGGGTTTCTAAAGGAGGGATACGATGCAAAACGTCCGGCTAGCACAAGTATGCGCGGTGGCCGCGGTGCTCCTCGCTATCTCCGGATGCCGGTCGAACCAAGGGTTTACGATTGTTACCAAGGAAGTCGTGCAACCCCAAGGATTAACCGGAATGACGTTTCCATTGGTAGAAACGCCAGTCGAAGGACAGTACGTTGCGAACGGCGGAGGTAGTCCAGGCGGTTCTGTCGAGAGTTATGATGGTGTCACCCTTGGTGATGCTAACGACCCTACTGCTGAGGGGACGTATTACGTGAGCGACGCCATTGCACCCGCGTACTGGAATCACGAGGTATGGTTCCCGAGCTACTGTCTATATCCAGAATCTCCAGCATACTTCAAGGGTACAACCTTCGGCGGGTCTAACGAGTTTGAGGACGACGAGGTCTGGATGGATAATTTAGGGGCATTTGAGTGGGACTGTCTTACGCCCCCGTCGCAAATCCCCCCAGCGTCTTCACGGTTCGCAATTGCCGGAAGCGTTCCGTCCTCTGTCACCTTGACCGGACTGAACCCGTTTACGACCCAATACGGGCTACCAATAATGTACGTGTTTGATGGCACTAACGGAACCCCCAATCTGTACACTACCATTACCGCCTTGTCTGTTGACCCCAGTGGTTCGTCCGCTACTTTTTCGCTGCCGAGCTCCCTTCCTCAAAACGCGTATGCATTTGAGACGGTGAACCAGACCTCTGCGGGTGGATATACACCCAACAGCTTCAACCTTTATTCTGTCGCGGGCAGCCAAACAATAGCCGGCAATCCATTCGGTGTTGCAGCGGGCGGCTTGACGGTTACCGTGGAAACTTGCATTGAGCAGGTAATCGGTGGCCGCCCTATTCAGAAATGCGTATCGAGTTCGAAGTACAATCCGCTTGCCGTCGTATCTCTCTACTCGCAGAACCAAGTTCTGATTGGAACCACTCCGGT
>JAJZAL010000231.1 GCA_021799405.1 Acidobacteriota bacterium | reverse complement strand
TCGATGATTGGCAGAGCGGTTAACTGGCCGCCTATTTTGTTAACGTAGACGAAAAGTCCGTACGGCTACTTCGCGGGGTCGCAGGGTTTTCTGGGGAAACCTGGTTCGGCCGTTTCAGCCGCGGGTGTCGCGTCTCTTCGCGGGGAGGACGTTATCAGTACACGACTGCGCTTAAGCGATTTAATGGTCCGGAGCAAGCTGGTCACCGAAGAGGACGTGGCCAATGCGCTCAAACGCCAGTCGGTTCACGGCGGCCGCCTGGGCGAAAATCTGGTGGCGATCGGCGCAACCACCGCCGAGTCGATCAAAGCCTTCATGAATCGTATCCCTGCCGAGCCCGCCGACATCGCCGGCACAGGCATCAACGATACCGAGCTCATGGGCCTGCTCCTGAAGCTGATCTACTCGGGCCGCCTGGAGTCCGTGCGCCAGTTTGTGGAGGCCATCAAGCTGCCCTATCACATCGTGATTGAGCTGGTACAGATGGCCGTGGACCGGAAACTGCTGCAAACGCTCGGCGCGCGTTACGGCAGCAGCCTTGCCGACCTTTCCTACGACTTCACGGAAGAAGGGCGGCGCTGGACGATCGACGCCCTGAAGCGCCAGGGTTATATCGGCCCCGCGCCGGTCACGATCGAGGATTTTAACGACCAGGTCAATCTGCAAAAGCTCACCAACGAAGTCGTCAGCTATGACGACATTCGCCGGGTCCTGGGGGATCTCACGGTTACCGACAATATCGTGGAGCAATGCGGGCCGGCCCTTAACTCCGGCCGCGCGATGCTGATGTATGGTCCGCCGGGCAACGGCAAGACCTCATTGGCAATGCGCATGGCGAATATTTTCAGCGGCGTGATTCACATACCCTACGCCGTGATCGTGGAAAACCAGATCATTCGCGTCCTCGACACCAGCATTCATGTTCCCGTGTCCGCCACCAGCGTTGCCGAGGATGACGCGCTCTCTCTGATTCGCCAAGATACGCACGACGAGCGCTGGGTGGCCTGCCGCAGACCATTTGTTGTAGTGGGCGGCGAACTCACGCTGGATATGCTCGACCTGCGCTTTGACGCCGGCGGCCACTTCTACGAAGCGCCACTGCATATGAAGGCGCTGGGTGGATGCTTCCTGATCGACGATTTCGGCCGCCAGCTTGTCAGCCCCGACGCTCTGCTGAATCGCTGGATCGTTCCGCTCGAGAGCCGCGTCGATTACCTCAAGCTGCATACCGGCAAAACCTTCACCATTCCCTTTGAAGAATTGATCATCTTTTCGACAAACCTGGAGCCGGAGGATCTGATGGATCCCGCCTTCCTGCGCCGTCTCCCCTACAAGATCGAGGTGGGCTCGCCCGCGCTTGAAAATTACCGGCGCATTTTTGAGGGAGAGTGCGCAAAGCAGCACCTTACGCTGACCGATGAGATCTTCGAAAAGGTTGTGCATACCCTCTGCAACGAAAAGGGGGCCGGCCTGCACGCCTATCAACCCCGCTTCATCGTGGATCAGGTGGTGGCCAGTTGCCGCTTCATGGGCCAACCTCCCTATCTTGAGCCGCGCTATGTCACCTATGCGCTGGATAACCTTTACGTGCGCCGGCAAAGCTCCGGGGAGAACAAGACCTCAGCCAAGTCCCCGGCCAAGACGGCGGCCAAAGCCCCGGCCGCAACTCCGGCTAAGGAGGCTGCCGCCAGCCCGACCGCTGAAACAGCAGCGACTCCTGAGACCGCGCCGGAAGCAGCCGCGGTGTCAACTGAGGGATAGCACCAGCTTGCCGAAGTGGCGGCCTTCTTCCATTCGGCGCAGAACGTCGCGCGCCTGCGTCCACGAAAAGTCCTCATGGACCGGGCGCAGTTGACTCTGTCTGATGGCGCGGTTCATCTCCACGAAGTCGCGGCGCGATCCCACATAGATTCCGTGGATGCGCGCGACTTTGTGCAGGATCAGCGGGATGGATACCGGATCGGCGGCGCCGGTGAGCACGCCAACCTGCGCCACAGTGCCGCCCGTGCGGATGGCCTTGAGCGAGCGCGTGAGCGTGCCTACGCCGCCAACCTCGACAACCAGGTCCACGCCCTCGCCACCGGTCTGCTCCATCACCCAGCGGTCCCAGTCTGGATGATCATGGTAGTTCAATCCCGCATCCAGGCCGAGTTCGCGCGCCCGCTTCAGTTTTTCGTCGCTGCTCGAGATTCCCAGCACCCGCGCGCCCCTGAGCCGCGCGAATTGCAGGGCGAAGATCGAGACGCCGCCCGTTCCCTGAATCAGCACCGTTCCTCCCGGCTTGAGATCGCCGGCGGCAAGCGCGTTCCAGGCTGTAACGGCCGCGCAGGGAAGCGTGGCTGCCTCGTGAAAGCTGAGGTGATCGGGGATCCTCACCAGCCCAGTCTCTTTGAAGACGACCGCGTCGGCCAGCGTGCCGTCAATGTCCCCGCCCAGCGCGCCCCTGGCCTTCGACGGCGTAAGCGGGCCATCCAGCCAGTTTTGCATGAAAATGCCCGCGACGCGGTCTCCCGGTTTCCACGCGGTTACGCCCGGCCCAATCGCAGTCACCTCGCCGGCGCCGTCAGAGCAGGGAATCCGCGGCAGCTTGAGCTTGGGGTTGTAGAGCCCCTTGACCATCATCAGGTCACGGAAATTGATGGAAACTGCGCGGATTGCAACCAGCACATCGTCCGGTCCGAGCCGGGGCGTGGGCCGGTCTACAAATTCCAGGGAATCAATGCCAAATGACGAAATCTGCCATGCCTGCATAGGTACATTCTCCACCTCTTCACAAATGCTGTCTTCAATTTTTGGGATGCAATTCGGGCATGCCTCGTAAAATGGAGGTATAGCTCGTGGCAAAACAAGGTAACTCTGTGGAGGACTGGATGGCAAATGCAACGCAGACGGCGGAGGCCGACTTGGGCGCCGGCTTGTCAGGCAACGATACGCGGCGTATGGCGGCACAGCGGCGCGCCGGTCGCGAAAGGCAAAAACAGATTCTCAACCTGCAAAAGGAAAATATCCTGTCGCAAAGGACCTCAAATCCGGGGCGGCGCGCCGCGCTGGAGGCCGCCCTGGCCGAGATCGAAGCGCAACTCCAGGCCATCGGATAAGTTTTGCCGCTACGATTCCCGGTGAAACAGCAGGGAATTGGCCTGGTGGACTGAAGTCAGGGTGATCCGCGCGATGTTTACGTGATCCGGCCGGCTAACGGCCCACACGATGGCATCGGCTACATCTTCCGCGCTCAGCGGTGTCAGTCCCTGGTAGACCTTGGCAGCGCGTCCGGCATCGCCGCGAAAGCGGACGAGGCTGAAGTCAGTTTCCACGGTCCCTGGGTCCACGCTGGTGACACGCACAGGCGTTCCCAGCAGATCCTGGCGCAGGCCGTCATTGATGGCGTGCACGGCCGCTTTTGACCCACAGTAAACCGCGCCGTTGGGATAGGGAAGATCGCCCGCGGTCGAGCCCAGGTTGACAATGTGGCCGCGGCCGCGCACCACCATTCCCGGGATTACCGCGCGCGAAACGTAGAGCAATCCCTTGACGTTGGTGTCGATCATCTCGTCCCAGTCTTCGGTCTTGCCGGTGTAGAGCTTTTCCAGGCCGCGGCTGAGGCCTGCGTTGTTAATGAGCACGTCGATCTCCGCCCATTCCGGCGGCAAATCGTCAATGGCGGTCTGAACGGCATGATGATGGCGCACATCCAGGTCAATCGAGTGGACGCTGGCGGCTCCACGCTCCAGTGTGCGCGAGGCTACCTCGGCCAGCTTGCTGGCTCTGCGCGCCGCCAGCAGCAGACGCGCGCCTTCGGCTGCGAAGGCAAGCGCCGTGGCCGCACCAATGCCGCTGCTGGCCCCGGTTACGAGGACAATCTTTCCGTTGAGTTTCATGATCCCCCTATCTTACAAGTGCGGCTCGCCGCTGGGCCATGCGGTATTGCCCGACCGCCCAATCCTCATTCCCCAGGCCGATCCGGCTGGCTTCAGCGAAGATCTCGGCCATATTGTCGGCCAGGCTGAGGCGCGTATTGCGGCTGGCGGCGGCCTCGCGCAGCAGGCGAAGATCCTTGGCGCCGAGTTCTATCGTTGCGCCGGGCTGCTCCGGCGGATGCAACATCACATTGCCATAAGCCGCGTAGAACGGCGACTGGAAGAGAGCGCTGTTGACGGTCTCCAGGAAAATCTCCGGATCGATGCCTTGTGCTGCTGCGTAAGCGAAGGACTCGCCGAGTCCATGAATCATGGCGCTGATGAGGAAGTTGCCGCCCAGCTTGACGGCATGCGCCTGACGCGGCTCCCGGCCTACCACGGTGATTCCCCGCGACAGCGGTTCGAGCAGCGGGCGGGCCTTGGCGACCGCCGCTTCCGCACCGGCCATCACGATCCAGAGCCGGCCGTCCTCAGCCACATTGGGCCGGCCAAAGACAGGCGCGGCAACAAATTGATGGCCGCGGCTCGAATGCTCCGCGGTGAGCCGCTCACTGAGCGCGACGCTGATGGTGCTGCACGAGATGTGGAGCACGCCCGGAGAAAGCTCCTCCATCAACCCGTGGGCGCCAAAGAACACGTTCTCGTGCGCGGCATCATCAAAGAGCATGGTGATGATGGCATCGGCGCCCAGTTCAGCCTCGGCCGGCGTGCCGGCCAGAACTGCGCCTTCGTGAATGAGCGGGTCAGCACGCGCCTCGCTCCGGTTCCACACCGTCAGTTCGTGGCCCGCGGCCAGCAGCCGCCGCGCCATCGGCGTTCCCATTTTGCCCAACCCTAAAAATCCGATTTTCATGCTGTGATCCTTCCCTTTACGCGCCTGCGCTGGAAATAGCAGCTCTCTTTCAAGAGATGATAGAAGACAGTAAAGGACGCGTGCGGAGCCCCACGACACGTTCCGGTTCCGCCATTCAGAATTCCTGCAAAGAAGGGCCGCTACACTGAAACCATGCCGATTCTCAAGGTGATCATCCTGGCGATTGTGCAAGGGCTGGCCGAGTTGCTGCCGGTGTCGAGTTCCGCCCATGTCGTCGTCGCCGAAAAGCTGATGGGACTCGATCCCTCTTCCCCGCAAATGACCATGCTGCTGGTAATGCTGCACACCGGAACCATGTTTGCCGTGATCGCATATTTCTGGAAGACATGGAAGCATGCTTACTTTTCCAGCCGCGATGCCTTCAGGCAGTTCGCGGTTCAGGTGTTCTGGGCAACGTTCCTGACCGGCATCGTTGGCGAGGCGCTCAAGAAGATCATTGAGAAGACCTACTTCCGCGGGGCGCCCAAGGCGCAAATTGAGATGCTCTTCAGCCATCTCGAACTGATTGCTCCGGCTCTGCTGGCGGTGGGCGTGATGATACTGATCGCCGGGCTCTGGGAGCGGCGTCACGAAGACGCCAGCTCGGGCAAGGCGCCCGATGATATCCGCGCTTTGACCATGCTCCAGGCTGGATGGATCGGCATCGTGCAGGGATTGGCGCTGCCCTTTCGCGGGTTCTCACGCTCCGGTTCGACCATCTCTATTGGCATGATGACGGGAGCGGCCAAAGAGACGGCGGAACGGTTCAGTTTTGCGCTCGCCGTGGTGCTCACGCCGGTGGTGGATGTGATGGAGCTGGTGCGCCTGATCAAGGCCTCGCACGCCGCCGCCTTGACCGGAACGCCGATCAATCTCCACGCCTCGCTCGACGTCAGTATGCTGGGCGCGGTGTTTTCCTTTATCGCCGGATTGCTGGCGCTGAAGTGGCTGAGCAGTTGGCTCGAATCGGGCCGCTGGCACTGGTTCGGCATCTACTGCATGATCGCGTCGGTCGTGGTTTTCGTCCTGCACGCGCGGGGATTCTGACGGAACTCTGCGGCGGACCAGCAGTCCGCCGCGGGTTCACATCTTCTGCAGCAGGATAGTTCCCTGCGCGGCGCCTGTGATCGTACCGCTGACCACTACCTTCTTCCTGCCAACCTCCGTCATGATCAGCAGCAGCACCCCGGGGTTGGCGGGATCGGGACGAATCAGGTGCGGGGCCGGCACGCCATCGATCAGCAGTTGCACATTGGCAATGCGGGTGACATGGCCGCTCTGCGGAATCAAGCGAATGCGGTATTGCGTGGCGGCTGTAATCTTGCTGGATAGATCGGCCTGAAATCTGGAACCATTCCAGTTCCCAACAGCATCAGCGGCCCAGACGCGCGCGGGCGCGTCCCAGTCGGCCGGCGGCGTCGCGCCCGTATTGAAAGCTGCGAAATTCCGGATCTGCGGCTCGCCCTGCGTCTCCGTGACTGCCAGCCGCAGCGCCGCATACGTCCCGGGCGCGACGGGTACGATGCATTTGTGCCCGATGGAGGAGCCGGTGAAGAGCGGCTGCCAGCCGGCCGCGGTGCGTCCTTCGAGACGGAAAGCGCGAATTCGCTGGCCGTAACGGCAATCCTCCTGGAGGATGACGTGATCGATGCGCGTGGACGGCAGACGCAGACTGACCGCATCGCCGCTGCCTGAAGTTGCCGCCACGCTCTTGCCGAAGCGGCGGCGAGTCTCCGCGCCGAACTCCCTGGCCCGCGCAAAGTCCGCGTCCGGCATGTGGCCGCGGCGGTCCGCAGGAATATTGAGCAGCAGCTGCGCGCCGCGGCCAACGGATCGGTAGTAGACCTCAAGCAACTGATCGAGCGTCATCAGATTGCGCTCGTTCTTCGTGCTCCAGAACCAGTACGGGCGGCGGATCGAGACATCGCACTCGACCGGCATCCAGGCTCCGCCGTCGGGGTCGCCGTAGAGCGCGGTGGAAGTGCCGCTGCGCGCGTCAGCCTCCAACTCCGCGTCCCAGAGCGGATCCGGAGCAAAGCCGTTCTCGTTGCCCACCCAGCGGATGGTAGCGTCCGGCCCCTGGAAGATAGCGGCGTGTGCCGCGTATTTGTGCACAATGTCTGAAACCGGAACCACGCTGGAGCCGTCGAACCACACCTCGACCATTTGCCCGTAGCGCGTCAACACTTCAGTCAGTTGCTCGCGGTACATGGCGTTGTAGGCCGGCTGGCGGCTGGGGTCTTTGCATAAGCCTCCAAGGCCCGCGCCAAAATAATCGTCGCGCGGCGATAGATAAACACCGTGCTTGAGCCCGTATTTTTTGCACGAGGCGGCCAGATCGGCGAGCACGTCGCCATGGCCACCCTTCCACGGCGTGTGGCCGATACTGTAAGGCGTAGTCTTGGTTTGCCACATGCAGAAACCACCGGCGTGCTTGGCGACGAATACGATGTAGCGCGCGCCCAGGTTCACTGCGCATTGCGCCCAGTTGTCGGTGTCGATATCGGGATTGATTTCGCTGAGCGGCGTCGTGAGGTGGTCGTACTCCTCGTCCTGCCAGGTGTTGGGCGCAAAGTGCACGAACATCCCGACCTCGAGATCTTGCCAGGCCAACTGATCGGCCGATGGCAAGGCGCGCGGCGTTCCGGCAAGCTGCGTGGTGAGGGCCGGATTTGCCCGGAGCCGCAGTGGCGCAGCGGCAGCGGCAAACGCGCCGGCTAGAAAGACACGACGATTGGTGAGTATCGCGGACATTCTTCTGCTTTTTCCTCTTTCAGCACTGTCGATGCATCTTAAGCGGTGCACGGGGGTTTACGCAAAAACTCTGTCCGTTACCGAAAAATTGAAAGTCTTCTCGCGACGGAACGCAACAGGATTTCAGTTTGGCGCGCCGGTGGGTTCGGCACTGACAAAGGTGCATTCGTGGCACTGGCAGATGCGGCGCAGATACTCCCATGAATAGATGCCGCTGGTGTGGCCATCAAGCCAGTTGAACTGGAGGGCGTAACGGCCGACAGGCTGCACGCTGGAGGGCTTGGGCGGCGGCGTATACATGGGCAGCAGTTCGGCCGCCTTGGGTTTGGACTGGCCGGGCTTGAGACCCTGTTGCGCGCGCGCTTCCACGCAGGTGGCGCAAGGGCAGGCCGCGCGCAGAAAGGCGAAACTCCAGGCGCTCTTGTGGCCATCTTTCCAGTCGATCTCAAGGCCCTTGCCCTCGGTGAGGAGCACGCGGACCTTCTCCGGCGTCATGGCGATGCGCGGCAGCGGGCGATTTTCCGCGTCTTCGCGCGCCTGCTCTTCTTTTGTGGCAAAGCGGATGCCTTCGTGGCTCATAAATACAGTTTACAGTTGTCAGCTGTCAGCGGTCAGTTATCGGTCAGGGGTCAACGGTTGGCGGGCTGGGAGATATACGAGAGACCAGCCGCGCGCTTGGCACGCACCCGTAAGTCCCGCTTGCATCGGCAGGAATACGAACATCCCTGATCTCTGAGCCCTGTCCC
>JAJZAL010000028.1 GCA_021799405.1 Acidobacteriota bacterium | reverse complement strand
GAGCGCGTCTCAAGCCGCCCGGATTATCTGGTGCTCGGCTACCCCTGGCTCGGAGCCATCTCGCCGGACACTTCGCACCTGACCTATTGCAAGCTGTTTCATGTGATGGACCGCTGCGAGGAACTGCGCAAGGCCTATTCGCCTGATTTGTACGTGACCAAAGAGACGCCGCCGACTTTTATCTATCACACCTTCAACGATCAGACGGTTCCGGTGCAGCAGAGTCTCGACTTCTTCCAGGCGCTGGTGAAGGCCGGCGTGCAGACCGAGTACCATGTCTTCGCGAACGGCGCCCACGGATCGGGCCTCGGCAAGGGCGATCCGGCGCTGGACGCGTGGCCCAGCCTGCTGGAAAACTGGCTGCGCGCCAAAGGGCTGCTGACGGTGGACAAGGCGGCGGTGGTGGGACAGCCGTAGCGTGATGTCCGCACAACACCTGCCCTGATGTGCTTACGGAGCAATCTTTCTGCTTATCGAGGTTTCGGATCAACAGTATTGGATCAACGGCAGCAGGTTCGCTCCGCTGGGCACAATGGCGCGTTCGCAGGTTGGTGGGTGTATCTGGCAGACCGCTAAATATAGAAGCGGACAGACAGCTTCGGGAGTGGAGGGTATTTCCCGAAACCGCCTGCCCGCTGGACCCTGGACCGGGTCTAGGTGGTATCTTTAGTTTAGGCTTGTTTCGTCTGAAATCAAGTCTTTTTTTGTGCTCATTTCCCGTTTGTGACCGCGGCTTCCCCGGTTCGTGATCGCAGTCACAATATCCTTCAAATCGCTTTTATATGCGTTGACTTAGGGGTTCGCCCCTGATACAAAAGGGTGTGCTACCCCGAGGAAAACTCACTCCCGAGACCGGGGTGAACCCGAAATTCTATGCAGGAAACCATCCAACAACTCGGCAATCTGTTCGTGGCGTCGGTGCCGACCGCCGTGCTGTTCATCGTGGTGGTTCTGGCTTACCAGATTCTGGTGCAGGGCCCGCTGACCGCGATCCTGGAAAAGCGCCGCGCCCTGACCGAGGGCGCCGTTGCCGACGCCCAGAAGGCTATAGCCAAGGCTGAGGCCAGGGCGGCCGAATATGCTGAAAAGCTGCGGCAGGCGCGGGCCGAGGTCTTCCGGGCGCGCGAACAGCGCATCAAACAATGGCAGGCAGAGCGTGAAGCAGCCCTTGAGGCGGCGCGCCAGGCAGCCGGCCAGAAAGTGAGGCAGGCCTCGGCTCAGTTGGATGCCGAGTCGGCCGCCGCCAAACAGATGCTCCAGGCCTCTGCCGGGGAATTGGCCAATCAGGTGGCGCGTGCTGTGCTGCCGATGGCTGCCGGGGGTTCCCATTGAAACGATCGAATTCGCTGCTGTTTTCCTCTCTCAGGGTTCTCCCATTCCTGCTGCTGGCAATACTGATTGCGGTGGCGGGTGCGCCTGCGCATGCCGCGGCAATGCAGGCCGCTCCGGCCGCCACAGCGTCTGATTCCGCGGCCCAGAGCGCGGCCCCGGCTCAGGCGTCCAAATCCGAGGCGGAGGAAGACGACGCCTACCGGCATTCGCCGATTGTGAGTTCGCTGGCCAAAACGCTACATATGCCCCTGGAGACGACGGCGCGGCTCTTTGAGGCCATCAACTTTGTCATTCTCGCGCTGGCGCTCCTCATCCCCCTGTCGCGCCTGCTGCCGAAGGTGATCCGCAAGCGCTCCGAGACCTTGCGCCACGACATCGAATCGGCCCGCAAGGTGACCGAGGACGCAAAGTCAAGGCTGAACGCGGTTGAGGCCAAGCTTTCAAAGCTCGACGACGAGATCGCGAAGCTCCGCGCGGATATGGAAGAAGAGCTGAAGCACGACGAAGCGCGTATGAAAGTGGCGCTTGAAGAAGAGCACTCCCATATCATTGCCTCGGCGGAGCAGGAGATCGACGCGGCGGCCGCTCATGCGCGGCGCGGGCTGCGCAACTTCGCCGCCGAACTGGCGATTGGCAAGGCGGCGCAGCAGATGAAACTCACGCCTGAAACCGACCGCGCGCTGATTGCGGAATTTCTGGCCGGCGTGGGAGATCATGGCACAAACAAAGGGGGGCAGAACTAAATGCCGGCCTTTGTTGCGCATTACGCGCGCGCCTTTGCCGACGTGGTCGCCTCCGCCGGCCTGGATACCGGCGCGATCGACCACCAGCTCAGCGACTTTCTGGCCACATGGGAGGCGAGCGCGGAGTTGCGCACGTTTTTTGTGAATCCGTCGATCCCGGCGGCGCAGAAGGTGAAGTTTCTGGACACATTGAATGAAAAGCTGGGCATGCAGAAGCAACTGCGCAATCTGCTGGCTGTGCTCATCGATAAAGGCCGCATCGGCCAGGTTGCCGATGTAGCGGAAGCGTACCGCAGACTGATGCAGGAGCGCATGGGAATCCGCCCCGCGGAGATTGTGACGGCTCGCGAATTGAGCGAAGAGGAACGTCAGGCGCTGGTGGCCGAGGCGGGCAAGCTGGCCGGCGCGCAGGTTGCGCCGAGTTTCAAGCTCGATCAATCGCTGCTTGGCGGCGCGGTGGTGCGCATCGGCTCGACGGTCTATGACGGCTCCGTGCGCGGACGGCTGGAGCGGCTGAAGGAAGCGCTGACGGCTGGCTAGATGGATCAGGGGTCAGAAAAGGGCGTGGCCTCGCGTGAAGAGTTTCAGGAAGTTTGTTGCAGAGAATTAAGAAATCGGAACCAAGCAGGATCTTGGAGTTCGGGAGTCAAGTATTGGGGAACGTGCCGTGCATGATGGCGGAAAACTGATCCCTGAACCCAGATCCCTAAAGGAACGCAATGGCTCAAATCAAAGCAGACGAGATTACACAACTTCTTCGCGAGCAGATCGCCAACTACGACGCCAAGGTCCAGGTGGACGAGGTCGGCACTATCACCTCTCTGGGCGACGGCATCGCGCGTCTTCATGGACTCGACAAGGTCATGGCCGGCGAGCTGCTCAGCTTTCCCCACGGCATCTCCGGATTGGCGCTGAGCCTGGAAGAAGACCAGGTGGGCGCGGTGGTTCTGGGCGACTATACCGAGATTCGCGAAGGCGACGAGGTAAAGCGCACCGGCAAGATTCTAAGCGTGCCGGTGGGCGAAGGGATGATCGGCCGCGTGGTGAACTCACTGGGCATGCCGGTTGACGACAAAGGCCCGATCGCCGCCAGGGAATATCTGCCGGTGGAGCGGCTGGCTCCCGGCATCGTCGATCGCCAGCCGGTGCGCGAGCCGATGGCTACCGGACTGAAGGCGATCGACGCCATGATCCCGATTGGCCGCGGCCAGCGCGAGCTGATCATCGGCGATCGCCAGACCGGCAAGACCGCCGTGCTGCTCGACACGATCATCAACAACGCGAAGAATGACCTGATCTGCATCTACTGCGCCATCGGCCAGAAGCGCTCCTCGATCGCGCAGGTGGTGCAGACACTGACCGAAGCAGGCGCAATGGGCCATACCATCGTGGTGGCCGCGTCGGCATCAGAGCCAGCGCCGATGCTCTACCTGGCCCCCTACGCGGCCTGCGCCTTGGGCGAGTATTTCCGCGACAACGGCAAGCACGCGCTGGTGATGTATGACGATCTGTCAAAGCACGCCATGGCTTACCGCGAGATCTCGCTGCTGCTTCGCCGCCCGCCGGGCCGCGAAGCCTATCCCGGCGACGTCTTTTATCTGCACTCGCGGCTGCTGGAGCGCGCCTCAAAGCTCTCGGCCAAGAAGGGCGGCGGCTCGCTCACCGCGCTGCCGGTGATCGAGACGCAGGCCGGCGACGTCTCGGCCTACATCCCGACCAACGTCATTTCCATCACTGATGGCCAGATCTTTCTGGAGACCGACCTGTTCAACTCCGGCGTGCGGCCGGCTGTGAACGTGGGACTTTCGGTCTCGCGCGTGGGCTTCTCGGCAGCGATCAAGGCGGTGAAGCAGGTGGGATCGACGCTGAAGCTTGATCTGGCGCAGTACCGCGAACTGGCGGCCTTCGCGCAGTTCGGCTCGGACCTGGACCCGCTGACGCAGAAGCAGCTCAACCGCGGCCAGCGCCTGACCGAGTTGTTGAAGCAGCCGCAGTTCCATCCGCTGACATGGCAGCAACAGGTAGTTGTGCTCTTTGCCGGCACGCAGGGCTACCTGGATGATCTGAAGGTCGAAGACATTCGCGCCTTTGAAGATGGCCTGCACAAGTATTTCGGCAGCACGCAGGCGGCGCTGATGGACGACCTGGCGAAGAAGCGTCAGCTCGACGATGACCTTCGCAACCGGCTGCATGCGGCGCTGAAGGAGTACTCGGCGAATTTTAAGCAGGAATTGGCAACGGCAACGGCGTAAAGGCGGTGGTCAGGGATCAGTGGTCAGTTGTCAGAAGGATTGCTGAAGCACGATCGCTGGCGGCTGAATGGAAAGACTGATCACTGACAACTGATCACTGTGAACTGAACTATGGCGAACGTACTCGATCTACGACGGCGCATCAGAAGCGTAAAGAACACGCGGCAGATCACCAAGGCCATGAAGATGGTCTCGGCGGCCAAGCTGCGCCGCGCGCAGGAGCGGGCGCTGGCGGCCCGGCCCTATGCCGCGATGATCACGAGCGTGCTGCAGTCGCTCACCCGCCGCGTTGATCTCTATGACGAGACCACCGGCAACCTGTGCCATCCGCTGTTTCTTACGCGGCCCGAGAAGCGCGTGCTGCTGATCGTCATCAGCGGCGACAAGGGCTTTGCCGGCGCCTTCAACGCCAACATTCTGAAGACGGCGCACCAGTTCATCAACGGCAATCCGGACAAGGAAATCGACATCGAGACGGTGGGGCGCAAGGGCCGCGACCAACTGCGCCGCCACTATCCGGCAGCGGTCTACACGGAGCAGCGCGGCGAAGACGGCAGCGCCCGCCAGGTGCGCGAACGCAAGGCCCGCGTTGAACTCGTCGGTTCTCACCCGGGGATGCTGCTCAAGCTTGAGGCGGCGCAAGTGCTCGATATGGCCCAGGAGATCATCTCCCGGTACGTACGCGAGGAGATCGACGCCGCCTACATCGTCTACAACGAATTCAAGTCGGTGATCCAGCAGCGGCTCGTAGTGGAGCGCCTGCTGCCGTTGATTGAGCTGGGCCGCCAGCAGATCACCGGCGCGGTCGAGCCGAGCGAGGAAGAGAAAGAGCGCGCTGCCGAGGCTGCGCTGAGCGCGGGCATCCAGCTTGAAGCGGCCGACACCACCGAGGCTGAAGAGGAAGCGAAGAAGTTCGGCACCGCCAACGTGGACTACATCTACGAGCAGCCCGCGGAGTCGCTCTTCAAGGGCCTGCTCCCGCAATATATTTCGTCCATCCTGTTTCACGCGCTCTCGGAGTCAGTGGCAGCCGAGCACGCGGCGCGCATGACAGCGATGGATTCGGCCACCAACAACGCCTCGGACATGATTGACTCGCTCACGCTGCACATGAACCGCGTGCGCCAGGCGGCCATCACCAAGGAAATTATCGAAATTGTGAGCGGAGCGGCGGCATTGTGAAGACCAGCTAACAGCGATCAGCCTTCAGCCTTCAGCTTGTTTGCGGCGGAACGCTCGCCGGAAATAGAGATCGGCAGAGGCCGGAGAAGGAGAGCTGAAGGCTGAGAGCTGAAAGCTTTAAACAAGAAGGCATGACAATGGCAGAAAATATCGGCAAAGTAATTCAAATCTCCGGCCCGGCCGTAGACGTGCAGTTTGAAGAAGCAACCATGCCGCCTATCTATCAGGCGCTGCGCGTCACCAGCGAGGGCTTCAACGTTCCCACGCCTATCAACGTGATCCTCGAAGTGCAGCAGCACCTGGGCGAGGGACGGGTGCGCACCGTGGCCATGGAAGCCACCGACGGCATGGTCCGCGGCATGAAGGCCATCGATCTCGGCGGGCCGATCCGCGTGCCGGTGGGCAAGGAGACGCTGGGCCGCGTCATCAACGTCATCGGCGAGCCGGTGGACGAACTGGGTCCGATCGGCGAAAAAATGCGCAACCCCATTCATCGCCCCGCGCCGCTCTTTGACGAGCAGTCGACCCAGGAGGAGATGTTCGAGACCGGCATCAAGGTCATCGATCTCATCCAGCCCTTCCTCAAGGGCGGCAAGATCGGCCTCTTCGGCGGCGCTGGCGTGGGCAAGACCGTGGTCATCATGGAGCTCATCAACAACGTGGCCAAAAGCCACGGCGGCTATTCCGTGTTTGCCGGCGTGGGCGAGCGCACCCGCGAGGGCAATGACCTGTGGCTGGAGATGACCGAGTCCGGCGTCATCAAGCCGGGTGACTGGGCCAACTCCAAAACCGCGCTGGTCTATGGCCAGATGACTGAGCCGCCCGGAGCGCGGCTGCGCGTGGCGCTGACTGGCCTCACCGTGGCCGAGTACTTCCGCGACGTGGAAGGCTCCGACACGCTGCTCTTCATCGACAACATCTTCCGGTTTACGCAGGCCGGTTCCGAGGTATCCACGCTGCTGGGCCGCATGCCGTCGGCCGTGGGCTACCAGCCGAACCTGGCGACCGAAATGGGCGAACTGCAAGAGCGCATCACATCCACCAGCAAGGGCTCGGTGACGAGCGTGCAGGCCGTTTATGTGCCTGCCGACGACCTGACCGATCCCGCGCCGGCCACGACCTTTGCCCATCTGGATGCAACAACAGTATTGAGCCGGCCGCTCTCGGAACTGGGCATCTATCCGGCGGTCGATCCGCTGGCCTCAACGTCGCGCATCCTTGCGGCGCGCGTGGTTGGGCAGGAGCACTACGACGTGGCGCAGGGCGTGAAGCGCATCTTGCAGCGGTACAAGGATCTGCAGGACATTATTGCGATTCTGGGTATTGACGAGCTTTCAGAGGATGACAAGCTCACTGTGGCCCGCGCCCGCAAGGTGCAGAAGTTCCTCTCGCAGCCCTTCCACGTGGCCGAGCAGTTCACGGGCATTCCCGGAGCGTATGTGAAGATCTCCGACACGGTGCGCGGCTTCAAGGAGATCATCGAGGGCAAGCATGACGATATTCCCGAGCAGGCCTTTTATATGAAGGGCGGCATCGAGGAAGTGCTGGAGACCGCGGAGAAGCTGAAGGCGACGGTGTAAAGACAGTTGTCAGTGATCAGTTGACGGCGGTTAGCTTTCTTTGCCGCTCCCAACCGGTTCAACTGAGAACTGAAAGCTGAGAACTGAGATCTGAATTATGGCTGAACTGACATCCAATCAACTCCGCGTCCGGCTGGTTACGCCGGAGCGAGTGCTCTTCGACCAGGCGGCGGAGACCGTTGAGCTGCCATCGAAGTCGGGCTATCTCGAGGTGCTCTACGGCCATGCTCCGCTGGTCGCCGAACTGGGCGCGGGCGACGTAAACATTCGCGGCGCGGCAATCGCCGAGGCGGGCGGCGAGAGCGAAATCCGCTATAACGTGAGCTGGGGATTTGTCGAGGTGCTTCCGGATCGCGTGACCATCCTGGCCTCCGACGCCATGAAGCCGGAGGAAATCGACGTACGGCGCGCCGAACAGCAACTGGACCACGGACTCACGCTCTGGAAACAGGCCGGCGAAAGCGTGGAGGCCTACGACGAGGCCCTGCGAATTATCTCCGAAGCGGAAGCCAAGATTGCCTCGGCAGCGGAAAAGGGGTAGAACGGCCTCGTCGCGTTCCGATATTGAATCTCTCAAAGCCCTGCTTACCGGAGCAGGGCTTTTTCTACGCCCGCCGCCTTCAGCGCCGTGGTGGAGCGTGCGCCGTACTATGCAATCTGCATATGCAAAGCCTACAATTCTGTATGTCATGGCGAAAGTGAAAGAAAAGACCTTTGAAGTTGCCTGCCCGGATTGCGGAGCGATGCTGAAGATTGATGCCGTCACCGGGCTGGTGGTGAGCCATATTCCCGCTCCGCGCAAGCGGATGTTTGAGGATCTGGAGACGGCCGCCAAGGCCATGCGCGAGCAGGAAGAGCGCAAGGAGTCGATCTTCCGGCAGAGCGTGGATGCCGAGAAGAACAAGGCCGATCTGCTCGAAAAGAAATTTGCCGAAGCGATGCGCAAGGCCAAGGATGCACCAGAGGGCAAGCCGTTGCGCGACTTCGACTTGGATTGAAGGTCGGACGGCGCTGGCTGATCCGGTGTAGCTCTGCTGGGCGGAATGGCGAGCTGGCAATCTGACTGGAGCTTTGCACTGGAGCACTTGTCGCCCAGGGGCCGGGAGCGCCGGTGGGAGGCTATTACGATCGAGCGTCCGGGGCCCAAAGAATATTTCCATTTCGAGCGGATTCCGGCGATACTCTAGACACCGTGGCCTCAGCCTGTGAGGCGATGGCTTAACGCTGCAGGGAGAAGAAGATGGTGGTTGTGCCACTTTCCAAGCCGGAAGATGATGCCGAGATGACGACTCGTGGCGCGGAGCCGGACGAGTCTACGAACTGGATTGGGGTTACAGCGGTTGGAGCACTGGCGGCAAGCACGATTCTGCTGCTGACAGGGCAGCGCCGCGCCGGGCTTGTGGCGGCGACCTCAGGCGCCGCTCTGGCGCTGCTTGACCAGCAGGACGCCGTCCGCGCATGCTGGCGCGCGCTCCCCGGCTATCTCGATGAGGTCAATAAGCTGCTTGGGTTAGTGCAGGAGGGCGTGCGCGATTTCTCGGAGAAGCGCGAGAGAATCCAGCGTATCCTGGCCAAGCAGGAAGACTACTAGCCGATACCGAGTTGCCGGCGGCCCGCCTCGCTGATGCGGTGCGGGGTCCATTTTGGTTCCCAGACCAGGTCTACTTCGACCTTGCTGATCGACTCGATCCCTGCGAGGCGGTTGCGCACCTGCTCGACGATCAGCCCGCTTGCGGGGCACTGCGGGGTGGTGAGGGTCATTGTCACCTTGACCCACTGGCGCGGCCAGGCGGGTGTTGAATCCGGGTCGGGACCGGTTGCGATCGCGTAGATCAAACCCAGATCCACGAGGTTCAACTTTACTTCGGGGTCGTAGCAATCGCGCAACGCGTTGAGGATATCCGGTTCGGAAAGCATGAGGCTTAGTACCGCGTCCGTATGATTTTGTGGCCTCCCGGGTCTCATCCGCCGCGGCGGCCGAGACCCGGGCACCCAGGGTTAAAGGATTGATTGAAAAATCAGGTGGACACAGCCCTAATTTGTCCGTTCCACCAGGTAACGCGCCACGGATTTAAGCCCGTCGGCGCGGTTGCCATACGGCTCCAGGACGGCGAAGGCTTCCTCGATAAGATGCGCGGCATCGCGCCGGCTCTGCTCGATGCCGAATACCGCAGGCCAGGTCGCCTTTTCGGTGGCCATATCCTTGCCCGCCGTCTTGCCAAGGTGCGCAGAATCCACGGTCATGTCGAGCACGTCGTCAACGATTTGAAAGGCCAGCCCTGCCTTGCGGCCGAAGTGGTCGAGGCGGGCCACATCCGCCGCGTCGGCGCCGGCAAAAACGCCGCCCGCCACGACACTCACCCGGATGAGCGCGCCGGTCTTGGCGCGGTGAATTGCCTCGACAAGCTCGGGGGTGGGCTTCATGTGTTCGCTTTCGAGATCCAGCACCTGGCCGCCTATCATCCCCTCGACGGTGCCGACGGCGTTGGCAACGAGGCCGATGATCTGGACGGCCGCGGCGGGCGGGCAATCGAGATCGGCCAGCACCTCAAAGGCGCGTGTCTGCAAGGCATCGCCGGCCAGAATAGCGATGGCCTCGCCGTAAACAACGTGACAGGTAGGCTTGCCACGGCGCAGGTCGTCGTTGTCCAGGGCCGGAAGGTCATCGTGAATAAGCGAGTAGGTGTGGAGCATCTCGATGGCCGCGCCCAGCCGCTCGATACCCGGCGGCAGCTTGCCGGCAATGGTAACGGTGGCCTGCATGGCCAGCAGTGGCCGCAGGCGTTTGCCTCCGGCAAATGTGGAGTGGCGCATGGCGCTATGAATCGAGGCGGGCACGGTCTCAGCACCCGGTAAAAGCGCTTCCAGCGCCCGGTCGGTCAGCTCCGCGCCTTCCTGAATCAACGACTTCACATTGGCTTCCATCAAACTCATCATAACTGAGCGCGGGAAAGCTTTTTTTCCAGGAGGACCAGGGCTGCGAGGAGGAGTACGGAAAGAGCGCTCACCCACCGTCCGGCAAGGACGTCGGTGGTAGTGGTCCAATCCACCGCCAGAACGACAGTCCCCTGCGGCACGGGCACGGCGATGAGGCCATCGCTCCGCTCAGGCAGACTGCGCACCAACTGGCCGTTCACCTGAATGCGCCAGGCTGGATATTCCCTGAGACGCAGAACCAGAAAGCCTGCATGACGGGTCATCGCATGGAAGAGCCAGTGCTCAACCCGCGGCTTTCCGGGGTTCGCCTTGGCGCTGAATGTGGCGTCGCAACTGCCCTGGGCAGGATGCCAGAACAGCGTGTCGCTGTCCTCCGTTGGCGCGCCCAGCGGGGTTGCTGGATCGGTCACAAGGCAGGCGTCGGGGAGCCCCAGGGCAACAAGAGAGTTGTCCGCTCCCACGGGCGTATACTCATCGCTCCCATCAAAGCCCACTCCGGTACGGTAACTGCTGAGTAAGCTCGGAACTGAGTCCTCTGGCTCGCATGGAGTGTAAAGGTATCTCTTCGCCACCCAGATTTCCGCCAGGAAAAGCGCGACGCAGATCAACACGACAACCCTGCGCCGGCGCGGGTGGTTCGTCCAGACAGCGGAGGCAAAAAAGATGCCCATCGGCGCCTCCACAGCCACCAGCCATCGCCACGGAAACTGCAGGAATTGGAGCTTGGGCAGGTTCCACACGAACTGAGAGACAGGAAGCTGCAGGAAAAGAACCACGACTGGAATCGCCGCCAAGGGGAGCCACCAGCACGCTTTGCCGGGCAGGCTGCCACGCCGCCAGCTTAGCCAAAGGCCGGCAAGCGTTATCGTGATCATGACAACGGCGATCAGCGAGGCCTGATGCAGCACGGAGTCGTGAAACGCGAGCCTGGGATCGGCGTGGCGGGCAAAGAGCCAGTTGTACTGGATCTTTTCCATTGGGTCGTTGATCGCCCTTTGAATCTCCACCCAGCGCTGTTCCCATGCCGCGGGAATCAGGTAGATCGCAGCCAGTCCCACGCCCAGTGCCACACCGGCGGCCGCGCGGAGAATGGGCGCCCAGGACTTCGTCAAAAGGAGCAACGCCAGCGACAATGCGGCGAGTAGATAGCAAGCCATCACGCCGACCGGCGGATTGGTGAGCCACGCTGCCGCCACCACCAGGGCAAGCGGCACCGCGGAACCATCGAAGGCATTTCGCCAGAGGCTGCCGGAGGCCGCGGGCTGTTGCGATCCGGCATCTCCGCGGAGATGTTCCGGGGTGCGGCGTGGAAGCATGAGAAGAAGCAGGACCGGAAGCCAGATTCCGCCCGTCAATTCCGCAAAATCCGACCTCTCATAGGCGGTAAACAGCACATAGCCCGAGAAGATCGCCACGCATCCTGCCAAGGTGGCCGGGCCGTCTTCCATCGCCTGGCGGGCCAGCGCGCGGGTGGCAAGTCCGATGCCCGCCAGCACCAGAAAGGTGACAGCCGCCGGCACCGACGGCCAGGGTAGGATTGCTCCCAGCAACGCGCACACGCTCCGCGTCAGCGGCGGATAAAAGACAAAGGCCGGTTCGCCCGCGCCATAGTTTGGGGCATCCGCCCAGTGCGGGAAGAAAACTCCCTGGCGCCAACTGTTCAGGGTTTCCAACCACGAAATCGCGTGGAAATCAAAGTCATGGCCGCAGGAGGCTCCGCCCATCAGAAGTGGAGTAATGGCCACCAGGGCAGCCAGCACGACGATTGCCGGCCCCGCCAAACGGGTCCAGGAGGCCGGGCTGGAGCTTTCAGCACCCATCTTCGCTCAATAGCCTCGTTGTAAGCTTTCAGCGTTCAGGTTTCAGCGGTCAGCTTTCAGTTCGCAGTGCCCTGTTCTCTGTGCTCTGTTCCCTGATCTCTGTCTTTACGGCAGCAGCGTCAGCGTGTGCCGGGTTTGCGCGGCAACGGTTGTCTTGCTGAACGGCAGGGCAAATGTCTTGCCTTCATACCAGTCGTTCCACTGGTCGCGGAAGTAGGGGCTAAAGGGGTTGCCGCTCTCACCTAAAACTATATTCTCCGTCGAGCCGTCGATGTTGCTCCAATCCATGGTGAAGCGCTGCGATGGGCCGAAGGTGCGGCCTACCTGCTTCACGGTAGTTCGATCGCCGCTCATCGGCTGCGGGCCGGTTCCGGCAAATCGGCCAAGGAACGGCAAAAAGGCCGCCAGCGGATGCTCGATGTCGACCACATGCCAGCTTCCGTAGGTCCACTTCGCGAGATCCTTCGGGGCATGATTGTCTTTCATGGCTCGGCGCACGGCGTCCGTCAACAGCCCATTCCAGTTCTTGTAACCGGGTGGAAGCCAACCCGGCTTTTCGTCCATCACGATCTGTTCTTCGGCGTAGTTGGATTCTTCCCAGTGGTACTCGCCAACATCCTTGCCCAGTTTCGGCTTGAGGAGTAGCGGCCATAGTGCAGCGCGAGCCCGCGTTACCAGTGATGCCGCCACGGAATCGGTCGCTACGCGGCCGTCCCAACCGCGCATCAGGTCAGCGGAATAGCGAAGGCGGTCCCCCGCGCCCGGTGTTTGGTCGATGGCGTAGGCGAAGCGCTGGCCCCATTCCCGGTCAATTGCGCTGTAGATATCAGTCTGCACCGCCAGCATGTCTTTGGGCGTCAGGTAATCATGACCGTCGAGCAACTTGTAGATGCGCTCGATGCGGTAGGGGTCGCTCCACTCGTCGGTGAGCGGATAAGGCGAATTATCTGCTGTCACGCGGGAATTGGCAGTGGCCAGAAAGCCCGACGGCGGATCGACCGCGGTGGGCATATCGTCAAAGGGGATGTAGCCCTGCCACTCGTGCCGCGTGTCGTCGATGGGCGCGTCCATCAATCCGCCCGGCCGCAGCGGAACCTTGCCCACGGCGTGGTAGGCGATGTGCCCCTGATCGTCGGCGTAGACGGCATTCTGCGTGGGCCAGCTCCACGCGGCGAGCGCCGCGGAAAACTCCGCCCAGTTCGAGGCGACATTCATCTCGTAGAGCGGAATCGCGTTGAGCGAGGGATCGTAGAGCGTCCACTTGAGCGCGATGGGGCGGCTGTCTTTGTCGAGCAGCGGATCGAGCAGCGGGCCGTGATCAGTGAACTCGACATTGAGCGCGACATCGTGGCCGCCGCGCACGCGGATCAGCTCATGCTCGACGGTGAGCGGCTTCCATCCACCCGGAGAACTGCCGTCGGCGGCCTGGTAGTAATCGCCCTTGCCATCCAGCTTCTCCACGTAGAGGTCCTGCACGTCGGCCATGAGCGCGGTAAATCCCCAGGCCACGTGCTCGTTGTGACCGGCCACGACAAAAGGCAGGCCGGGGAGCGTGACGCCGGCCGCATGAAAGCCCGGCGCGCGCAGATCGGCGATGTACCAGATGTTGGGCTCGGTGAGGCCCAGGTGCATGTCGTTTGAGAGCAGCGGCTTGCCGCTGGCCGTATGCGCTCCGGCGACAACCCAGTTGTTGGAGCCGGCGGTGCAGCCGTTGCAGGCGGGCGCTCCAAGCAGGGCCAGAAGGGTGCCTGAGCCGTCGTAGGGCAACACTGCGCCAGGCAGCGCGTTGTGCGGCACGGCCCGCGTCTCCGTATTGTCCTCTTCGTTGGAGTCGTCTGTGGCGGGTGGCTCGGGATGAGGCTTGCTGAGGTCGATGCGGATTCCGGTTGGCGGATGGTCGCGCCACGAGCCGATGGGATAGAGATCGGCCTCCAGTTGGGGATTGTGCAGCCGGGCTTGGACCTGCGCGCGCGCGAGCTTGGTCCGGATGTGGGTGTCGAGCGTTTCAACCATCATGAGGCCCACGCTGATGGAGTCAACGCCGGTCCAGGGCCGGGGGCGATAGAAGAGCAGCCTGAACTCCGGCGGAAGCGTGCCTGTTCTTTCGCAGTGCGCGATGTACAGGTTGACGCCGCGCGCATAGTCGTCGAGACGCGCGCGGTTCGCGGCGGACTGCGCCGCATAGATGCGCTCGGCGACGCGGCGAACCTGAAGCACGCGCTGAATCTCGTCGTGATTGACCGCGGAATGGCCCAGCACCTCGGCCAGGTCGCCTTCCGAGTTGCGCCGGTACATGTCCATCTGCCAGAGGCGATCCTGTGCGGTCACATAGCCCTGCGCGACGAACAGATCATCCTGAGTAGCGGCGTCAATGTGGGGCGCGCCATGCGCATCGCGCCGCACCGTCACCGGCGCGGAGAGCCCCGCGAGATGCACGCTGCCGTCCAGCACCGGCAGCGCGGCCAAAGCTGCCGAGCGCAGCCAGAGCGTGACGATGCCCGCGGCCAGCAGCAGAAACGCCGCAAGGCAGGCCGCCGACAACAGGAGAATCCGCGGCCAGCGCCGCTTGCGGCTGCGCGACCAAGAGGCGGTCCTTTTCGAATTAGAGTCTGACGAATGCGCGTTTACCATCAGTCAACAACAGAATAAATCGCGGGGAACTCGGCAGGACGCGCGGCACATTTCGTGTCACCTGCGAGCAGCGGCCGCGGGGCTGCCTACTCCGCCGGCTGCTGCGATTCGGCAATGGCGGTTTCGGCAGGCCGCCGGCGGCCGTAGATCGCGATCAAGGCGAGCAGCAGAAGCAGAATCACGGCAAAGACCAGCACGCTGCCCTCGGGACCATCGGCGCCGCCGCTCCAAAAGGGATTTCCGGCGGGCGTGGATGTGAGCAGGTGTCCTTTGGGGACGAGGCCGCTGTCGGCGGTGCCGTAAAAGTAGGTTTCCGCCCAGTCCCAGGCCGCGTGGCAGCCGATGGCCCACCAAGCCGAGCCGGTGACCCAGACGCTGACGCAGAAGACAAAGCCGATGGCTCCGGCGGCAGCAATGCCGATCCAGTTCTCGCCGGTGTTGCCGGTATGCAAAAAGCCGAAGAAGGTTGAGGTGACCCAGGCAGCCTGCCAAAAGCCGGAGCCCGGCGCTCGCTTCACGTGCAGAATGAGGCACGGAAGTACGCCCAGCAACGCCATGAGATAGACGCCCCAGACGCCGTTGCCCTTGTCGCGGAGCGTGACGGCCAGGCACAGCGCGGCGACGATGCCCACCGCCCACCAGAAGTTGATGCCGCGCGTCAGCGTGTATTGCAGATAGCAGCGGAAGCTGCCCTCCTCAAAGAAGCCGGTGAGCAGAAAAGCGGCTCCCCACAACGCGCCGAAGCCGAGAATCTGCGTTCCGGAAAGCGCCAACGGGCCGAAGTGCAGCCAGCCGCCCCAGGCCAGCGTGCCCACCAGCGCCGAGAGGGCCAGAAAACCGGTCGCCAGACCGGCAAGGAAATGCGCGGCACGGCGCGGCCCGCGCAGATTGTAATCGAGGATGCCGCGCCGCTCGATCAGCGCCAGCAGCGCGCCGGCGCAGAGAATCGCGAGCAGCGAGACTCCCTCGGCAACCAGGGCGGTCAAGGGAGAGAGGCCTGTAGGCCGCGCGTGCCGCCCGTGACCGGTAGCCATGCGCACAACCATTGCCATGGCGCTCAGAAAGAAGGCCGTGAGGAGAATGAAGAGAAATACCGACCAGCCCGCGCGCAGCCCCTGGCCGCCGATAAAGATCCAGCGCAGCCCGCGATACTCGATCTCGCCCGCGCCGTCGCCGCCCGGCTCAGGCACGAGCGGCGCTCCGGGCCCTTCCGGCGCGGTTTCCTGCGGCGGCTGCATCTCCGGCTCCATAACGCCTCCTTCAATCTCAAGAAGAATCCTATTCGCTGCATTCTACTGGAGAAACGCCAAGGATGGTCAGTGACAGCGCGGACAATCGCCGCGAACACATTGCGGGCGATCGTTGGTTGCGTGTTCACGAGCCATCTCTTGACACAATCGGCCGCGGCCTTGATCCTTAACAGTTCCGGTGATTCGAAATCCCCGGCTGAGGAGGGACAGTCAATTTTGCGGGTTCGTGTCTTTTATCACGACAAATGCTTTGACGGGGCATGCTCAGCCTCGCTTTTCGTGCGCTTTCATCGCGAAAAGATCAACGGTGCGGCCAGCTACGAGTTTCACGGACTGGTACACCGTGCCGGCGCGCTCTTTGACGAGAGCCAGTTTACGGGCGACGAGAACGCCATTGTGGATTTCAAGTATTCGGCGTCGCCCCGAATCACGTGGTGGTTCGATCACCATCAGTCAGCGTTTCTTACCAACGCGGACCACGAGCATTTTCTTGCCTGCCAGCGAGACCCGGCGTGCGCCGCACGCAAGTTCTTCGACCCCGACTACACCTCGTGCACCAGCTTTCTGGCGCACATCGGCTCGACCCGCTTTGGCTTCGATACGGCCCCGGTGGCGGAGCTGATCCGCTGGGCTGACATTGTGGACGGCGCGCGCTACGAAAGCCCCGAGGCGGCGGTGGAGATGGCCGCCCCAGCGATGAAGCTGACCCTCATCATCGAGTCCACGCAGGACGAGAGCTTTATTCCGCGGCTGATTCCGCTGCTTACCGAGATGCCTCTGGCGGAGTTGCTGGGCCAGCCCTTTGTGGCTGGCCTGCTGCCGCCGCTGCTCGAACGCCACCAGCAGGCGCTGGAGCTCATCCGCAGCCGCAGCGAAGAGCGCAGCGGCACCATCTTCTTCGACATCACCGACCATCCGCTGGAGGGCTTCAACAAATTCATCCCCTACTACCTGCATCCGCAGGCAACCTACTCGATCGGGCTGTCGAAGTCGAGCTTCCGCACCAAGGTTGCGGTGGGCTCGAATCCGTGGACCAAGGCTGACCCGGCGAAGATGGTGAACCTGGCGAAGGTCTGCGAGCGCTACGGTGGCGGGGGCCACGCCCGCGTGGGCGCGATCAGCTTTCCGCCGGACCAGGAGCAGCAGGCCCGCGCGGCCGCGGCGGAGATCGTCGCCGAATTGCGCGCGCACAATCCGATGGAGTAGGCGATGCCGCGCGGAAGAGTCGCCTCAGGGCTATTGCGGCACGCCGTCGTTAATCTGGGCGCAGTCCATGCGAAGCGTACCGTTGTCGTTGAAGACCAGACCGTAGAAGCGCATCACTCTGCCTGCGGAGACGGCGGTGGTGTTGAGGGTTTGCGTATTGCTGTCGGCGTAAACAACGACCGTGCCTGGATCGTGAACAACGGAAACAGGGTTCGGCTGCGGGGCGAAGATAGGGAATAGTTCGTAGGAGCCGAGCGCAACCATGTAAGTCGTGAAACCGCTGTCGCTGGAGATCGCCTCGACCGTGCCGTTGATCGTTTGCGGAACCAGCGTAACGGTGGTTACAGGCGGCTGCGGGTTGCCCCAAGGATCCATCCTCGGAATCGTTGGAACGTGTGTCGTCAGGCTTACATGTTGTCCTGCGACCATGGTCGATGCAGTAAAGCTGGCGGTAAACGGGAGGCTTTGCAGATTGGTGAGCTGACCGGAGATTTGGAAAACCGCATTCGTGTAGTCCCAGTAAGGGAAATGGGACATCCATGGTATGGCGCCCCATGATGTCTCGCCGCCCGAGACGGCAAGCAGATGCGTGGAGGGCGAGAGCCCCGTCCAGCGCATATTCGTGCTCAGAAGTGGCCCAACGTCGACGCTCAGGTCCGTGGTATTGGTGTCGTAGACCGCGATGCGTGTGGCCAGCATCGAGCCGTCGGGTTGCACAGCCGCATCGATGTCCACCGGCAGACCGGCCGCGAGTTGCGAAGGCCCGGTCACGCCCTGATAAACGGTGTTCGCGTCTGACTGGACCTGCCAGACGGGGCCGTACTCGGTGGTTACGCTGAATGTGGTCCCGCCGTTTTCAATCGATGCGATCAGCCCCTGATGGTTAAGCGCCTTGCCGTTCCCGCTGTTGGTGGCGTGCGCGGGTATGGCTATGGACGTAAGAACAAAGGCCGGCTTGACCGTATAAGACGTGTCATTTGAGGAACAGCCGCCGGGAAAGTTCAGCGACTTCGACACCTGAAAATCGAGCAGAAGGCCCATGTTCTGTCCGGAAATGGTGATGGGCTTCGGCAAAGTGACAGTCGCGCTGGTCGCGGGTATCGGGACGTTATAGGCATACATGCTGGTTCCGATGCCGTTGCCACCCGGGGCGAGATCCACGCAAAGAAAGCCGACACCTGTCAGCGATGCCGTGGCTGAGGTGTAAATACCTTGCGGAACACTAACCGTAAGCAAGGGCTCGACGGTGCCGTTCAGATGCGTAAACTCAGTACCTGCGGTTTTGCTGAGCAGGTTTACTGAAGTGCCGCTTTGGCTGGTCAGCGTGAGGGTGTCTAGACCCGCCGTGAAATTCGTCCACTGGTTATTTTCAGTGCCTGTGGCCAGAATTGTCACTGTCGTATTGCCGCTGAAGGTGGTACCGGCGCCGCCTCCGCCGCAGCCGGCCGCGAGAACAACAGCCAACATGGCGACGGCCGGCACGCATGAGCGGAATTGAGATGCGATTGACCTGACGGAAAAACCGGATGACACGGGAACCATAGCTAGCCCCCTACACCTTTCGATCGTGCAACGTTCTTCAGAAAGGTCGCCGCATGCGCTTCCGGATAGAAGTGCATGCGGTGGCTCGTGACATAAGCGACATAAAATGACGCGTTGATAGTCTGGCGAATAGTGTAGCGGCTTTTTTTGGGCAGTCAAGGTCAGCGCTATGCTGCACGATGTGGAGGCAGGTGTTTTTTCACCCCACAAGCGCGGTGGCCGAATGCAAGGATTCGCCACCCTCCAGGATGGCAGGAAGAATCAACGAAAAACGCAGCGAAAATGCCAGCGGGATTCACCCCAACTGCACGCCGGGGCTCTCCTCGGGCTTGTCGAGCGTGGTGCGGCGCAGTTCGCCCTGCTCTTCTTCGAGCAGCCAGCGGCGCAGTTGCAGGATGTCGTTGGCGCGGACGATGCCGATGGGCTTGAGCGCGCGGCCGGATTCGACCACGACGACGTTCTCGACGTTCTTCAGCATCATCTCGCGCTGCACGCGGTCGACCGCTTCGCCTGGATATGCAAGGACGTAGTCTGACCGCGCCAGCTCGCGCATCGTGAAGTGATGATCGGGCGGCTCGATGCGCAGCAGGTCATGCGCCTCAACGATGCCGAGCAGCTCGCCCGCGGCATTCACAACCGGGATCAGGCCAATATCGCTCTGCGACAGCTCGTGGATCACGGCGCGCAGTTCCTCGTCACCATGGACAACGCGGAACTGCTTGTGCATCACCTGGTCGATGCGCGCGCGCATCAGAACCGGTACCCAGTAGTCCTGGAGGATGATCAGTCCGCGCTTGACGAGCTTGACGGTCATGATCGAATCGCGGCTGAGCAGGCGCACCACCGCATCCGAGATCATGACGCAGAGCGTAAGCGGCAGCAGCGAGTTGGGATTGTGGCTCAGTTCGGCGAGGAAGACAATGCTGGTGAAAGGCGCGCGCGCGATGCCGCCAAAGACGCCCGCCATCGCCGCCAGTGCGTAGAATCCCGGGTCGCTGACAAGGTGCGGAAACAAATGCCGGCAGCCCATCCCAAAGACCGCACCCAGTCCTCCACCAACAACGAGCGAAGGCGCAAAGACGCCGCCGGTGGTGCCCGATCCGAGCGAGATGACCAGCGCCCAGAACTTGGCCACGCCGATGCCGAGGAGACTGCCGGCGGTGAGGCGGTCGTTGAGCATGTCGCGAATGGTGTCATAACTGGTGCCGAAGACCTGCGGGCAGAAGTAGCCGATGACGCCCAGGATCAACGCGCCGATGGCGGGGCACCAGATGGCCGCGTAGGGAATGGGCATGTTGTCGAAGAAGTCTTCAAGCCAGGCCAGCGCCCGGATCATGGCCACGCCGACGATGCCCATGAGGATGCCGAGGACGGCGAAGAGCCAAAGCTCGGTTGTGCTGGTGATCTTGTACTCGGGCGCGGGAAAGAGCGGCGCCCATCCAACGAAGTGGACGCGGACACCGGTGGCTACCACGGAAGCCAGCGCCACGGGGATAAACGAGCGGGCGCGCAACTCGAAGAGCAGCAACTCGACGGCAACCAGGATGCCGGAAAGTGGCGCGGTAAATGTTGCCGCCATGCCGGCTGCGGCGCCCGAAGCCAGCAGCACGCGGCGATTGTAGGGCGTCAGTCCCAACCACTGGCCGAGCAGCGATCCGAATGCGCCGCCGGTCTGGATGATCGGGCCTTCGGCTCCGAAGGGACCGCCGGTGCCGATGGCCAATGCCGTCGCCAGTGGCTTGAGGATCGCCACACGCGTCCGCATGCGGCTGTGACCGAACAGGACCGCCTCCATGGCTTCAGGAATCCCGTGGCCCTTGAGCGTGGGCTCGAAGAAGTAGATGAGCAGGCCCACCACGAGCCCGCCGATGGGCGGTATGAGAATGACCCAGAGATGCAGATGACTGTGCGCCGGATTGGTGATGGCGAAGGATAACCGGCCGTAGAAAAAGATGTTGGTGAAGAGATAAATCAGTTCAAGGAGTCCCTGAGCGACCAGGCCTCCGATCAGGCCCACCAGCAGTGCGTAGCCGCATATCTTCAGCGCGGCGGGTTCGAGCGCGACGCCGAATTGCCCTTTCTTCTCAGGCGCCTCTTCGGGATGACCTGCGACCTCACGAACGGAAAAATCGGCCATGCGAAACTCCTTTCGATACTGGTCTTCAAACTGATCCTCTATCCGCGGCCGGCGCGGCTCGTCATGCCGGGCTCGGCACCGCCTCCTCTGTCTCTTCGCCGAAGGCGTCGGGGTGATAGGGCAGCAGCGCGTGCAGCAGATCCGTCTTGGTCAGGATGCCTTTCACGTGATGGCTTTCTTCCACGACCAGTAGCGTAGGCTGGCCGTCTTCGGCCAGCAGCAGGCGCAGCGCTTCCAAAGCATCGGTTTGCGGAGAAACGTTCTGGATATGCGGCTCGGTGATGTCGCGCACGGTGAGGGTGTTCCATTTCTCCGGCGGAACATGGCTCAGCGACCAGAGGCTGCATGTGCCGATCAGCTTTCCGCCCTCGAAGACAGGAAATACCTCATGGCGCGTGTGGGGCGAAAGCATGGCGGCGAACTCGCGCAGCTTGAGCGATGCCTTGGCTGCGAGCACGTGACTCTGCATGATTTCGCTGACCGGAATCCCCTGGAGCGCATGCACCTTGACCACCTCGTGCAGGCGCTGGTCTCCGGAGGCCGAGGCGTCGCCGGAGACGGCGTAGGCCACGGCGGAACCGATCAGGGCGGGAATGATGAAGGCGTGGCCGCCGGTCGCCTCAGCCACAAAGACGACCGCGGCCATCGGAGTTTTATATCCAGCCGCGATAAAGGCGGCCATGCCCACGGCCGCGTACAGGGCGGGCGACCCGCTGTGCACCACGGACTGCGCGAAGGCGACGCCAAAGGCTCCGCCGGTGAGGAAGAGCGGCACGAACATTGCGCTGACGCCTCCCGCGCCCAGGGTGAAGACCGTGGCCGCCAGTTTGAGCAGGCCAAAGACAACCAGTTCCAGGCTGCTGTGCGCGTGGCCGAGGATCAGCCCCACCGCCTCGTAGTTGGGGCCCAGTGGAACAAGCTGTCCGTTGTAGTAGTGAATGAAGGCGAGACCGCACGCGCCGGTCAGGCCCCCGCCGATGGTGAGCTTGACCCAGTGCGGCGCGCGCGCGTTAACACAGAAGCTGCGCGCGCGGCGGAAGGTGGTGACGAATGCCATGCCGATCAGGCCGATCAGAAGCCCCAGCAGCGCGCACCAGACGAGATCGTGGCGCGTGAAGGAGGGTTCCGCGGCGAAATCGAAGAGAGGGGCGCTGCCCAGAAATGAGCTGAGCGTCATGAACGAGACGACGGACGCGATCAGTGAAGGCAGCAGCGCTTCGTGGGCGAGGTCGTCCTTGTAGGGCATCTCCAATGCGAAGACGATGCCGGTAAGTGGCGCGCGAAAGACGGCGGACATGCCGGCGGCCGCGCCGCAGATCAGCATGACGCGCCGGTCGCGCGCGTCGAGACGGAAGCTGGTGGCGCGGCGCAGGCGCTTCCACAGCCATGAACCGATGGCGCCGCCGCCGTAGATGCTGGGGCCTTCGAGCGCCGCGCTGCCGCCGAATCCCACCGTCGTGATGGCCGCGAGCAGCTTGGGCAGAAACGGCCGCATGTTGATGTCGCCGTGGTGCTCGTGATAGGAGCGGATAACCTCCTCTGTCGAGTGCTCATCCGGGTCGGGCGTCAGGTACTGCATGATCAGGCCGGTCGCCAAGCAGCCGAGTAGCAGCCCGGGAACCATGGCCCAGTGGTGGCGCAGGTAATAACCGAGCACGGGCGGCCACAGGTCGTGGAGAATAATCACCGCGATGGCCGTAATGACCAGGCCCGTAATCACGCCGATCAGCGGGGAAATCACCAGCCACTTGCGCAGGTCGCGCGCATAGACGGCCGTCAGATCTTCATGGACGAGCGGGGCGTACTTCCGCAGCAGGGGATGCCGCAGGAGACGGTTGCCTTCGGCTCGTGTGTTGTTGCTTTTCTTCATTGCGCTCCCTTGCTGTTCAATGGGAAGAACCTTTCGCGGCGGCGTGAGTGCGCGCTGTTCGTTTCGTGCGGCTCCTTCTCTTCCCCGCATGCAGGAACTCCTTGCGCAGGCGCTTGATCTCTTCGCGGTGCAGCAGCGAAAGCCGGCGCAGAATGTCTTCTCCACGATCGGTGAGCGAAACCAGCACTACGCGCCGGTCCGCGGCGTCCGTGGTTCTCTCCACCAGCCCGCCCTGCACGGCGCGATCAACCAGGCCCACGACGGAGTTGTGCTTCTCCTGCAAAAACTCGGCGATCTCCGAGATCGTCGCCGTGCCGGTGCCGGTGTAACCGGCGATGCCCAGCATCAACTGGTGCTGCTGCGGCGTAATGCCGCAGGCCCGCGCCGCGTCTTCACTGAAGCGCAGAAACTTGCGCAGCCGGTGGCGGAAGAAGGCGAGTTCCTGAAACATTGCGCGCGACTCTTTCACTGTCGTTCCTTTCGGCAGGCATTTGGGGGAACTCATGCCATTCGCCTTTATTATATCTTGATGCGATAACATCGTACTACGATCTACTTTTCTGAATGGAAGAACCAGGATTTTGCCGCGACGAGGTGGGGCCGCGCCGTCATCGGAAACACGTTCGGAACGAATGAGCGGGTGGCCGCTTGGGGCAGGTCTGTTGGAGGCTTTGGAATTGCGCCAGCGAGTTCGCGCTGCTGCGCGGAGTAGCGAGTTCGCGAGTTGGCGGGTGCTGATGGCAGGCATGCGCTTCAGCCATCCGGGCTGGAACTGGCAGCGCGGGGCCGGCCCGGTTTTGCGGAATGGTGGGGCGCCATCTACAATAAGCCCTCAGAATTCAGAAGGTTCGCATCTTCGGAATGACAGGTTTTTCAAGCTGCCGGGGACGCTCTTCAGATTTCGCGGGCTCTTTGTTCTGGTGATTCGGCGAAGAGATTTTTTTGTGCGAAGGATGACCGGCTGGACCGGCCGGCAATTGCTGAGATGGCGGTAAACTGCTCATGAATTCTTCCTGTTTGTCCGTGGTGATCCCCGCATTCAATGAAGAGAAGACGCTGGCCCGCATCGTGGAACGGGTAGCGGGCATTCCGCATCTTCTTGAAATCGTGATTGTCGACGATGCCTCCACTGACCGGACTCCGGAAGTATTGGAAGGGATCGTGGCGAAATTTCCTCAGGTAATTTACACGCGGCACGCGATCAACAGCGGCAAGACCGCGGCGCTGAGGACGGGCTTCGCCGCGACGCACGGGGAGATCGTCATTGTGCAGGATGCCGACCTGGAGTACGATCCCACGGAGATCGCCGAGGTGATCGACCCAATTCTGCAGGGCAAGGCTGATGTGGTCTATGGCTCGCGTTTTCTGGTGCGGAAAGCGGCGCGCGTTCTGTATTTCCATCATTACCTCGCGAACCGGATGATCACCTTCATCTCCGATCTTTTCACTAATCTGAACCTGACCGATGTTGAAACCGGATACAAGGCCTTCCAGGGGGAGATCATCCGGAAGATGGCGATCACCTCGACGCGGTTTGGTTTCGAGATCGAGGCCACGGCTAAGGTGGCAAAGCTGCGCAGGGCGATCTACGAGGTTCCGATCAGCTATTATGGGCGCACCTACGAGGAAGGCAAGAAGATCCAGTTCAAAGACGCGCTGTGGGCGCTGTGGTACATTCTCAAATACAACTGGTTCGTGGGCTTGAAGGATTCTTTTGTCGGTATCCCCACCATTCCGGCGGACTTCATATCGAATCGCGCCCGCGGTGAATCGCCCGAGTAGGGCGCGCGCACCGGCAGGATTGCAATGCCTCTGATTGAAAAGAGAACCGCACCCGCCACTTCCGCGTCATGGTCCCACAGCGCGCAGTTCGCAAGCGCGGTGGCGGCAAGCGCTGATGAAGGCGCAGGCGCTCTCTCCGGCTCCCGAAGAAGAACGTTTGCTTTGGGCCTGATGATTTTTCTCGTGGCCCTGAGCGTGCGGGCGCTCTTCTTCAGCGCGCAGGCGATGCACAATCCAAAGGTATGGTCGCGCTCGGCCCCGATGTGGCAGGACGAGATGAGCAATATCGCGACCAACCTCGCGGAGGGACGGGGATACAGTTCGCCCTTTGGGCCGGGCACAACGCCAACTGCCTGGGTATGCCCGCTGATTCCGCTGCTGTGGGCTTTTGTGATCCGGGGCGTTGGGAGCGCGACCGGGCACACCGCGCTGATCCTTTGCTATATCGGGACGATCCCCAGCGCCGGTTGCGTTGTGGTGTACTGGCTGATTGCGCGGCATCTTGTCCGGGGCAGTCCCGCGTTGCGGCGGACGGAGCTGCTGGTTGCCGCAATTTTCAGTGTGTGGCCGGATGCGCTCTACCGGCTCGACTATCCCTGGTATTTTGCCTGGCAGGAACTGGGCGCGGCCCTGGTGGTTTTGCTGGGCATGCGCTGGATCGACCGGCCGAGCCTGAAGCGGGTGGTCCCGCTGGGAATCGCGGGGGGCATCCTGGCGCTCATCAACGTGACGCCGATGCCGATCTGGGCTGTGATTCTACTCTTGCCTTTGATCGCGAACCACGCTAGGCGCAAACAGATCCTCGGTTATGCAGCCGTGGGCGCAACGCTGGCGCTATTGATCACTCTGCCCTGGCTTGTGCGCAATGCGCGGGTCTTTCATGCGTTTGTGCCGCTGCGCTCCAATGCGGGCTTTCAATTCTGGGAGGGCAATAACGCCAATGGCTGCATCCGTGAAACGGGATCTTCGGAACATCCTCTCTCGCAGCCCAGGCAGCTTGCCCGCTACCGCGCGCTTGGCGAAATCGAGTACAACCGCGCGGGTTTCCGCGAGGGCTTTATCTACGTGCGAACGCACCCGCTGAAGACGATGGGGCGCATCGGCGAGCGAGCCTATGTGATGTGGCTTACCGATGTGATGGATGCCTGGTCGTGGGACGGGAGCAAATACTGGAATGATGGCCGCGCCGCCATGGACAGAGCGCTGGCCTCCACCGTCGCCGCATGGGGCACGGTGATCCTGGTCATCTGGGCGCTTTTATCGGGAAGATTGGCGGCCCTGCCCTACAAGCAGCTCTTTGCCAGCATCTTCTTTTTCCTTCCCTTCCCGTATTACTTCACGCTGGCCGAGGACGACTACAGCCAGATCCTGCGATCGTGGCTGCTTCTGTTGGCAATTCTGGCATTTTCCGCCGGTTTTCGAGCCAGGCGAGCAGGGGCCGAGGGCTGAAATCGCAGTGGCTATAGTCCCAGATCCGCGGCGCGTTTCTTCATGGCCTCAATGCAAAAGGCGATATGCGCATCGAGTTCGACGCCCAGCTCGGTCGCGCCCTGGATCACGTCTGCCCGGTTGACGCCGCGGGCGAAGGCTTTGTCTTTCATCTTCTTGCGCACTCCCGCCACCTCCACATCGGCAATGGCTTTGGTGGGTTTCACGAGCGCGCAGGCGGTCAGCAGACCGGCCAGCTCGTCGCAGGCGAAGAGAGCCCTGGCGAGGTGCGTCTCGCGGGGCACGCCGGAGTACTGCGCATGACCGAGGATGGCGATGCGCAGATTCTCAGGCCAGCCCAGGCGCTCCAACTCACGAACGCCGACAAACGGGTGCTCTTCGGCGGTGGGGTGGCGCTCGTAGTCGAAGTCGTGGAGGAGAGCCGTGGTCGAGTAGAGATTCACGAATGCGGCACGCTCCGGACCGGTCAGCCCCAGCCGGCCTGCCTCAGCTTCTCCGTAGGCGGTGACACAGGCCTCCACCGCCAGGGCGTGCTTGCGCAGATTTTCGCTCTGCGTCCACTCAGTTAATAGTTGCCAGGCTTGTTCGCGCCCACGGTCTGCTTGACTTGGATCTGCCATTTTCGCTTCCTCTGCAAAATATTGCGAGTTGATTATTATGGTTCGTGTTTCTTCGGAACTTCTTAGGGTGTTATGGGTGAATTTCAGGGCAGCCCATAATTTTCTACTTGACAATTATGGTTCACTTCCACGAAAGTAACGCATATCGCGGTGCAAAAAACGCACCCGGAGGGCTTGCTCTGGCGCTCCGCGAACAGTCCATGGCCACCACTCTTGCGAGCGTGGAGACACGCGATGTTGTGCGGTGCGAATATTGCCGTCTGATGCAATTCAGGACGCGCAATTCCCTTTGCAGAAGATGTCATCGCCCCCTTGATGTGGAGGATACATCGCCAGTGGCCCCGCAACTGTTGGCCGGCGAGCCCGCTCCGGGACAGGCCGACGGAGGGTTGCAGGTGGCGCGGCAGGTGCGCGAGATCCGCAATGCGCGCCATATGAGCCAGCGCCAACTGGCCAGCCGGATGCAGGTGCCCCGCACGTACATTTCCAAGATTGAAAATGGCAAGGCGATTCCCACTTTGGGATCGCTGGAGCGCTTGGCGGGGGCCCTGAATGTGGATGTGCGCCAACTGGTCTGGGACGCCCGCAGCCGCCGCGACGAGGAGGTGGCAGCCATTCTGGCCGATTCTTTCCTGGCTGAAATTGCGGCTTGCCTGCCCCAACTGGACCCTCTGCACAGAACCCTGCTCTATAGCGCGGTTCGGGACACGGCCATGGGGCACCGCCGGATCGCGTAGTCTTCGAACAGGCCGTGTCCCGAATTGGGAGGGCGCGCGTAACACGCTAGCCCGCGGCCGCCTGGTTTTGCGCACGCCGCCACTTCGAGTCGAAGGCGATTGCAGCGCATAGGCGCTTGTGCTAGGTTCGAGGTGAGAGCCCCGGCTGTGGGTGTGGGTTGCGAAGCTCTTTGCCTCCGGCGCAGACGCGGCCGGGAAGCAGCAGGTTCTTACGCGGTGGAATGGAAGCGCGCCGGGCGCCAGGCCGAAAACCGCAAATACAATACTTTAGAGGCGAGTCCATTGTATCCTTCTGGCACGCTGCGCATTGATGAGCTAACCGCGGAGGAACGCACCGTCTATGCGACGCTCAAGCCGGAAAGACTGCCACAGCACGTGGCGATCATCATGGACGGAAACGGCCGCTGGGCCGGCCACCGCTCGCTGAAGCGGTTTCTGGGCCACCAGCAGGGCGCCAAAAGCGTGCAAATGGTCACGGAGACGGCCTCACGCATCGGATTGCCGTGGCTCACGCTCTACGCTTTTTCTCTTGAGAACAACCTGCGCCGCCCGCGCGCCGAGGTCAACTTCCTCATGCGGCTGCTCAGAAGTTACCTGGAGAGCAACGTACAGCGCATGATGGACAATAATGTGCGCATGCGCTACATCGGGCGCACCCATGAACTGCCGCCCGAGGTGCAGGAAAAGATGCGCTGGGTGGAGGAGACGACCGCCGGCAATACCGGCACTACGCTCACGCTGGCGCTGAACTACGGCGGCCGCTCCGAACTGGTGGACGCCTTCCGCGGCCTGGCTGCCGAGATGAAGCTCAAGCACCTCAACCCCGGCCACATCACCGAAGAGGACATCCACCGCCATCTCTACACCGCGCACATGCCTGACCCGGATCTGCTGATCCGCACCTCGGGCGAGATGCGCATCTCGAACTACCTTCTTTGGCAGATCGCCTATACGGAGATTTTCGTAACGGAGCGGTTGTGGCCCGATTTTCGCGGCATTCACCTGCTGGAGGCGATTGCAGCCTTTCAGCGCCGGGAGCGCCGGTATGGCGGACTGGGCGAGGGCTGCGGCGAGGTAGAAGAAGATCCGGAACAGATCCGGATCGCGGCGGGGTAGATCAGCCGGCGGAGTTCGCGACGATGATCAGTTTTGTACCGGGCCTGAGTCTCAGATTGTTGCAACGGTTTTGAGTTTCCAGGACCTGAATATTCTTTGATTCCATCGTGATAACACAAAGGTTGAAGCCTGCGTACTCGGCGGGAATAAGGCTTTTGTAGCTGGTTCAATTGAGCGCGCCGTTGTAGCCCCACTTCGGCAGTGTATTCTCATCCAAGCATGAAACGCATTCTCACTGCCGGCGTCCTTGTTCCTCTGGTATTGATTCTGGTTTTTCTGGGGCCGCGGTGGCAGTGGCTCTTTACGCTGGCTGTGACCGGGATTTCGCTGCTGGCCGGCTGGGAGTTTATGGATATGGCGGAGCGGGGCGGGCTGCAGCCGCCCCGCATCGCGGTTCTGGTTGCCCTGGCGGCGCTCTTTGCGGGCAACTTCCAATGGCCTGACCGAACGGCGGAGATCTTCGGCCTGCTTAGCCTGGGACTGCTGGTTTACTGTACATTCCTCCGGCCGGTCGAGAGGGTGATGGCGGACAGTTCAGCTTCGATTTTTTGCCTTCTCTACACCGGATTGACGCTGATCGCGCTGAGCGCCCTGCGGCAGACGTCGGAGGGGAATGGAGCGTCGCTGGTGGCCTTTCTGCTGTGCGTGGTGTGGGCCGGCGACATTGCGGCCCTCTACGTTGGCCGCGCCTGGGGCCGCCACAAGCTGGCTCCCAGGCTGAGCCCGAACAAAAGTTGGGAGGGAGCGGCAGGCTCCATGGCCGGCAGCCTGCTGGTGGCGGGCGGGCTGGTGGGCCTGAGCACGCTGCTGCAGGCGCGGGACGTGACGATTCTCTCCTATCCGGAGGAGCTTTGGTACTGGCTGCCGCTGGCCGCAGTGGTCAATGTGGCGGCGCAGGTGGGCGATCTGGCCGAGTCCGGGCTGAAGCGCTCGGTCGGCGTGAAGGACTCAGGAACACTACTGCCGGGTCACGGCGGGGTGCTGGACCGCATTGACGCCCTGCTACTGGCGGCTCCGGTGCTATGGTACGCTCAGGTTATACATCAACAGTTCTAGTCATGTAGTCCGCCGCAAATTCGCGAGATGATCCGGTAGACGCTGGAGCAGAAAACGGCGGGGCTAAACAGGTTGCGGAAAAAGTGCGAATGGCGGGCGAATCTGGCGGGAGAAATATGGCAGGGGCTGAAGCCCTTCGTTTGTTTTGTTGCACTTGCGGCACGACTGAAGTCATTCCCTGACACAAAACCTTGCACGCGTCGAGTTTTTTCCGTTCGCCGCTGCGAGTCAAGCCCTCATTCATTTTGCGGCACTTGCGGCACGACTGAAGTCGTGCCCGGCACAAAGCACTTGTCTGACCATTTTTTTCAGCTCGCCGCGGCGAGTCAAGGCATGCCCTTTCAAAACATTGCAAGCTGCTGCGCGGGACACGAGACTGAGGGCTAGAAGCCAGGAGTTGGAAACGATCTTGAAACGACTTGCCATTCTCGGTTCGACCGGCTCCATCGGTCAGAGCACCCTTTCCATTGTTGAGCAGTTCCCAGAGCGCTACCAGGTGGCGGCGCTGGCGGCTGGACGCAACATGAACGAGGCGTTCGCGCAGGCCTCGCGCTGGCGGCCGCGCATGATATCGCTGGCCACGGAAGAACTGGCCGGAGAGCTGGCCGGACGGCTGCGCGAAGCCGGCATTACCGGCATCGAGGTGGTTCACGGGACGGCGGGCACGGTTGCCTGCGCGACTTTGCCTGATGTGGACTTTGTGGTTTCAGCGATTGTGGGCGTGGCGGGGTTGGAAGCCACTCATGCTGCCATTCTTGCCGGCAAGCCGGTGGGCCTGGCCAACAAGGAGTGCATGGTGGCCGCCGGCGAGATCCTGACCCGCGCCGCGCGCGAGCGCAAGGTGCCGATCCTGCCCATCGACAGCGAACACAATGCCGTGCACCAGTGCATGCGGGTGGGCGCGCATGCTGAAGTGAAGACGATCTGGCTGACAGCCTCCGGCGGGCCATTCCGGCAGCTCCCTCTGGACCAGTTCGCAAACATCACGCCGGAGCAGGCGCTGAAGCACCCGACCTGGGTAATGGGGCGGCGGATCACCATCGACTCGGCCACCATGCTTAACAAGGGTCTGGAGGTAGTTGAGGCCTGCCGCCTCTTCGACGTGGCGCCCAGCCAGGTACGAGTGACTGTGCACCCGCAATCCACCGTGCACTCGCTGGTGGAGTATGTGGACGGATCGATCCTGGCGCAAATCTCGGTGACGGACATGCGGCTGCCGATTCTGTACGCGCTGGCCTGGCCGGAGCGGCCGGCCTCGAAGCTCACCTTCGATCTGGCGGCGCTGCGCCACCTGGACTTCGAACCGCCCGATTTTGAGCGGTTTCCTTGCCTGCGGCTGGCCTTTGAGGCGGCGGAAAAGGGCGGGGCGCACTGCATCGCCCTGAATGCCGCCGATGAGGTGGCCGTGGAGGCGTTCCTGGACCGGCGCATCCCTTTCATGGGAATCCCGCGTACAATTGAAGAGGTGCTGGCAACCACGCCGGAGGCGCATCCCGCCACCATTGCTGAAGTGCTCGCCGCCGACCGGGAGGCGCGGCGCAGGGCTCGTGTTCTGTTGCCATAAGCTGGTATGCTGGCCGGGCGCCGGCCGCCGGGACTGAGGAATAACTGTAAATTTATGCATGACTTTCTGGTATCCACTGTCGCGTTCATTGTTCTGATTGGCGTGATGGTTGTAGTCCACGAGTTTGGGCACTTCGCCGTCGCCAAGCTCTGTGGTGTTCGTGTTGAGGCGTTTTCGTTCGGCTTTGGGCCGCGGCTGTTCGGCGTCAAGTACGGAGAGACCGACTACAAGGTCTGCCTGCTGCCGCTGGGTGGCTTCGTCAAGATGACGGGCGAGTCCCCGGGCGAGGAGCGGCCGGCAAACGGGAGCTCCGGCGGGCAAAATGAAGTATCTTCCAGGTCTAATGACGGGCTGCCCAATAACCCGGCCGATGATCCTGGATCATTCACAGCCCATCCGCGGTGGCAGCGGATGCTGATTGGCGTGGCCGGGCCGGCAGCCAACTTCATCCTGGCTCTGGTCCTGATGGTTTTCTACTTCGGCTGGATCAACGAAGTTCCCGCGGTTCAGGTGAAGACCACGACCGTGGATTGGGTGACTCCGGGATCGGCGGCAGCCAAGGCCGGGATCGAGACGGGCGACATCATCCACCGCTTTGACGGCGAGGAAAAGCCATCATGGCTGGATGTGTATGCGCATTTCAAATTGAACGCTAACCAGAACGTCGCCGTGACCGTGGAGCGGGGAGACCAGACTCTCCATATGACTCTGCATGTCCCAGCGGCGGCCAAGACCGATGACTTCGACCTGAGCGATGCAGGCCTTCTGCCGCAGTATCTGCCGGGCCCCATCCGTGTGCAGGAAGTACAACCGGGCACGCCGGCGCAACAGGCCGGGCTCCGTGCCGGCGACGCGATCGAGTCTGTCGACGGGCACCAATTCCACTCCGTTGCATCGCTGCTGGCGTACATGCAGGCCGGACAAGGCAAACCGCTCTCGCTGGTGGTGCTGCGCAACGGCGCTTCGGTGCAGATGGTGGCGCGCCCGGCGAAGCTCGACACCGACTGGAAGCTGGGATTCGCCGCGGTGCCGGTTCCTTACCGCAAGGATCCGCTGTCGTTCGGCAGCGCGGTGTCCAAGTCGAGCAGCTTTTGCACCGAGAACTCCTTCCTTATTATCGAGGTGCTGAAGCGCGTCTTCGAGCACAAGGTTTCCGTCTCGCAGTTTGCCGGGCCGGTCGGCATTGCCCGCCTGGCCGGTGACGCCGCGGAGATGAAGGGCTGGTATCCGAAGTTCTACCTGGCCAGCGTCATCAGCCTCAACCTGGGCATCCTCAACCTGTTTCCCTTCCCGATCCTCGACGGCGGCCTGATCCTGCTGCTGCTGATCGAGAGCGTCCTTCGCCACGACATCAATACTCTGGTGAAGGAACGCATCTATCAGGCAGCCTTCGTGGTGCTGGTGGCCTTTTTCGCCTTTATGATCTTCAACGATGTCTCCAAGCTACCGATCTTTATGCGCGGCAAGCCCTGACGACAGCTTTCAGTTGCCAGTTGTCAGGGGTCAGGGGTCGGATGCGCGTTATCAGCTTTTAGAATTCGATTGTCTCGGTTCTGCGATTCATCTGAGCAAGAGAAGCAGGTTTGAAGATCCTGACCATCGTTGACGAGGTGACGCTGGCGTGCGGTGCGGGCGGCTGGCGGCGGTGAAGGAGCGATGCGAATGGATAAACGGGAGTTCCTGAAGACGGCCGGAGCGCTGGTGGCCGGCAGCATGCTGCAGCAGGTGGCGCTGGGCGAACAGACAGATGCGCCGCGGACGAACTGGGCCGGCAACCTGACCTTTCACACCAACAACCTGCAAGCTCCGGAAACCGTGGACGCAGTACGCGCAGCGGTGAAGAGCGCAAGCAAGCTGCGCGCTCTGGGATCGCGGCACTCGTTTAACGCCATTGCCGACAGCACCCACGAGCAGATTTCGCTGAAGCGGCTCACCGGCATGACGCTCGACGAGAAGGGGCGCACGGTGACGGTGGGGGGAGGGGTTACGTATAGCCAACTGGCTCCGTGGCTGGATGCGAAGGGCTACGCGCTGCACAATCTGGCGTCGCTGCCGGGAATCACGGTTGCGGGAGCGTGCGCAACGGCGACGCACGGCAGCGGAC
>JAJZAL010000230.1 GCA_021799405.1 Acidobacteriota bacterium | reverse complement strand
AGCGGAGTTGCAGGATCTGCTGATCAATCTCCTGCTCAATGCCGTTCAAGCCTCACGGCCGGGCAACAAGGTCGTGATAGATGCACGGAACGGAACTGATATTCGCGTTCGCGTCAGTGACGAGGGCTGTGGCATCGCCCCCGAAAACCTGAAGAAAATCTTTGAGCCGTTTTTCAGCATGCGCAAGGGCGGCACGGGCCTTGGGCTCTTTCTGTCTTTGAATGCAGTCAGAAGTTGGGGAGGAGATATTTTGGTGGAGAGCACTCCGGGCAAGGGTTCAATCTTCGAAGTGGTGCTGCCGGCCATCCGCGCCGCCGCTGACTTGGAGGTCCTGCAATGAGGCCGGCGTCCATTCTCATGGCCGACGACGATGCGGCCTTCCGGCATGTGATGGCGGGCGAGCTCAGCCGCCTGGGCTATGACGTCATCGCAGTCGGTTCCGGCGAGGAAGCGGTGCAGCGTGTAGCCGTTGTCGAACCTGAAGTCGTTTTGCTCGACCTCCGCCTGCCCGGCATCGGCGGTCTTGAGGCGCTGCGGGCCATTCACGCCAATGCACCTGCCGCTGAAGTCATCATGCTCACCGGCCACGGCTCCATTGATACCGCGATCGAATCAATCCGCATCGGGGCATTCGATTACGTTGTAAAGCCGTGCCCTCTCGACGAACTCGATATTCGCATTCAAAGAGCGCTGGAGCGCCGCACGTTGCGGCAGCGCGCAACGCTGCTCGAACGCGGACTGACGCCTCCCGATCTCGGCAGTTCTTTCATCGGTGACAGCCCGGAGTTTCGCCGCCTGCTCAGCGTTATCAACCGCGTGGCTCCCAGCGATGCAACCGTCCTCATCCTGGGCGAAACCGGCGCGGGCAAGGAGCGCGTGGCCAAGCTGATTCATGCACGCAGCCCACGATCCGCCCGGCCTTTCGTCGTGGTGGAATGCGCGGCATTGCAGGAGAACCTGCTCCAAAGCGAACTGTTCGGTCATGAACGCGGCGCATTCACCGGAGCCGAACGCGCCAAGCCCGGCTTGTTTGAAGTAGCTGATGGCGGCACCATTTTTCTCGATGAGATCGGCGAGATTAGCCCATCGACGCAAACCACGCTGCTGCGCGTGCTTGACACCTCAACCTTCCGGCACATGGGCGGCACCAAAGAGATTCATGTGGACGTGCGTGTACTTGCCGCAACCAATCGCGATATTCCTGCCATGGTGCGGAAAGGACTCTTCCGCGAAGACTTGTTTTATCGCATGAGCACGATCACCGTGGAGATTCCTCCATTACGTGCTCGGGGAAGTGACATTGACTTGCTGGCGCAACAATTCGCCGTGATGCTCAACGAGCGGTTCGGCTCAAACAAGCAGATCAGCGAAGAGGCGCTGGAGCTTCTGCGGCATCATACTTGGCCGGGCAATGTGCGCGAGCTTCTGCATGTGGTTGAAGCCGCGCTGGTGCTGTGCGAGGGATCGACCGTCTTGCCGGAGCATCTGCCGCCGGCGCTGCGCAACTTGAAGCCGGCCGCCCAGCCAGCCGCTTTCACCACAGCAGCCGCACAGGCGGCCGAAGCCTCGCCGCTGACGCTCCAGGAGGTCGAGCGCATGCACATTCGGTCTGCGCTCGAAAGCTGCAAAGGCCATCGCGGCAATGCCGCGAAAATCCTCGGTATCAGCGAGCGAAATCTTTACCGAAAGCTGCGCGAATACAATTTATTGTCCTGATTCCGATGAATCCAGCATCGTCCGGATAGTATACTTTCACCTCGCCGGAAGATAGTGGGAGAAGTTCGTGTCGAAATTGCGCTCCCGTTGACCAGAGCCATTTCTCATATCCAGATTGCAATTGAGGGAGGACGAAGAAAAATGCCGATCCAACGTCGTGGTCTCTTGAAGACCATAGCAGGAGCGGGAATGCTGGCGCTTGCGCCGCGCTTTACAGAGGCGGAAGAAAAGGCTCAGCGCGCCACACGCGGAATGCCGCAGCCGCGGATCAAGGATATCAGTGTAATCGAGTGCCAGCCCGACGGCGTGCGCCTGACCGTAGTCAAGATCACCACCGATCAGGATGGGCTCTACGGTTACGGCTGCGCTACGTTCACGCAGCGTGCGGACCTTGTAAAGCCAGCGGTTGAGAAATATCTCAAGCCTCTTCTGCTGGGCCGGACCACCGACCGGATCGAAGATATCTGGCAGTCCTGCTACAACAGTTCGTATTGGCGCAACGGTCCAGTTCTGAATAACGCAATCAGCGGCATTGATCAGGCGCTTTGGGACATCAAGGGCCGCCAGGCCGGCATGCCCGTGTACCAGCTGGCCGGCGGGAAATGCCGCGAAGCCGCCGATTGCTACGGGCACGCCAGTGGAGCCGACTTTCAGGATGTCGTGGAAAGCGCAACGAAGTATATGGCGCAGGGCTTCCGCAATGTGCGCGTGCAGGTGGGATTGCCGGGGATGGCAGGTTACGGTTCAGCGCACGGCACCTCTGCCCTTCCCAAGGCCTACCAGCCGCTCGAAAGCGGTCCCTTTTACGATCCCGCCTACGATATGCGCCGTACGCTCAAGTTGCTCGAAATCTGCCGCAGCCAACTGGGAGACGAAGTGCAACTGCTCCACGATGTGCACGAGCGGCTGACGCCCAACGAGGCCGTCCAGTTCTGCAAGGAAGCCGAGCAGTACCGGATGTTCTTCATCGAAGATCCGCTTTCTCCTGAAAATATCGACTACTTCAGGCAGATCCGCCAGAACTGCGCGACCCCGATTGCAATGGGTGAACTGTTCAACAACCCGCACGAATGGCAGCCACTCATCGAAGGCCGGCTGATCGATTACATCCGCGTGCATGTCTCGCAGACGGGGGGATTCAGCCCGGCGCGCAAGATCGCCATCCTGGCCGAGCAGTTCGGCGTGAAGACCGCCTGGCACGGCCCCGGCGATGTTTCACCTGTCGGGCACATGGCCAATGTCACTCTGGACCTGGTGAGCTATAACTTCGGAATCCAGGAGTATTCGCACTTCAATGAGCGCACACAGGCGATCTTCCAGGGCTGCCCGGAGATGCGCGACGGCTATCTGTGGGTGAGCGAGAAACCCGGATGGGGCATCGAGATAGACGAGAAAGAGGCAGCCAAAGCACCGTTTGTCGCCAGCCCATTGAACGGCGGCTGGGGCGTGATCCGGCTGCGCGACGGCACGGTGATCAACCAGTAGCCGCGCACGGACATAGACACGCAGGAGATGGTTCGCAGCGGCACGTCGAGAAAATGCGGCTGTCCGGCGCGGGCGTCAGGAGCTATACTTGCCCATCGCCGGCGCCGCCAGGAAACAGCGCGGCGAAGGAGGCATGTCATGATCGATTCCGCATCGGATGCAAAAGCGGACAATTCAAGAATGAATCCGTCCAGTCCCGGCCGGAGGGAGTTTGTAAAGCTGGCGGTGGGCGGCGCACTTTCCGCCGCCACGTTCCTGCCATCAGCAACACCCGCCGCCGCAACCGTTCATAAGAACGCGCCGGGGATCAAGCTCTCAGCGCAGGCGCCAGCCAAACCCACGGACGACGAACTGCTTTTCTTAAGGCAGGTCGGCGCGGAATATGTGAGCGTGGCATCCACGCCGGACCTTCGCACCGCCGAGGGTTTTCTGCAAATCAAGAAGCGCTACGCGGACGCGGGGATCACGGTGTGGAATATCGGGAACGCCAGCGTGCACAACATGTCTGAAGTTACCTTGAACCTGCCCGGCCGCGACCGGAAAATCGAAGAGTATAAGCAATATCTGCGCAACCTCGGCAAGGCAGGCATTTATTACACCACCTACGCGCACATGGGCAACGGCATCTGGAGCAGCGGCAGGGCCGAGATACGCGGCGCCTACGCCCGCGAATTCGATATGGCCAGCCCGAACAAGGTTGGCGTCTGGAACGGGCAAAAGTTCTACGAGCCCCTCTCGCACGGCCGGCAATTTTCGAAGGAAGAAATCTGGGAAAACTACACCTACTTCATCCGCCAGGTAGCACCGGTGGCTGAAGAGAATCAGGTGCGCATCGGAATTCATCCCGACGATCCGCCGGAGCCCGAACTGGCCGGAGTCCCGCGTTGCATCTTCGCCAGCTTTGCTGGCTACAAACGAGCCATGGAGATCGCCAACAGCCCCAATATCGGCATTTGCCTCTGCTGCGGCTGCTGGAACGAAGGCGGACCAAAGCTCATGGGCACGGATCCAGCGGAGACGATCCGCTATTTCGGCGCCGAAAAGATCTGGAAGATTCACTTCCGTAATGTGAGCGCGCCGCTGCCGCACTTCATAGAGACGTTTATGGACAACGGTTATTACGACATGCCCAGGATCATGACGGCCCTGGTGGAAACCAAGTTCGACGGCATCGTGATCCTTGATCATTCGCCGGAGGTTGTTGGCGGAAATTATTCCGAGCAGGCTTATGGATTCGCATATATGAAGGCGCTGCGAAATCGCGCTATGGAAGAAGCCTGAGATCCGGCAGAACCTTCCGCAACTGCGCCCCGGCGGCGGCAAATGCAACCGGGGCATCCAGCCTGCGAACAACGGCAAACCTCAAAGTTTCTAACCCGCATTTCTCACAAGGTCTGACTCCGGGAGGTATAGGACCGGGACCGTGGTAGGAGTAGGTTCTGGGCGGCAGATTTCCTGGGCAGAGTTGATGGGCTGCGGTGATTTTTGTGCCGGCGCGGGGTTGCTTGTGCTGGCGCAGAGCGATTTCGCGCATGGCTCCGCCGGCCGATCAGTTCAGCAGAGGTGGAAGTGCGGTTGTCGTAGCCTCTGAGAGTCTTCAACAGCGCAGGGCGCGGTAGGCAGCCGCGTAGAGTTCTTGCCAGGGATAAGCCGAACTCATCTGGAGCACGACGCGGCGTACGCTGATGCGCACCAGGGCGCCGATCTTGAACAGCCTGCGGCGGATGGTATCGACCTGGGCCTGGGCCCACTCGGTGCCTTTCAGGGCCGGCCGGCGCAGGGCTTCGACCAGGGTGTAGGCCAGCGCGGAGAAGTAGAGCCGCAACTGGTTGCCTCGCATTTCATCGGTGGAGAGCCGGTCGGCGAACAGGCACATCTGTTCCTTGATGCGGTTCTCCATCTCGCCGCGGGTGCAGTAGAACTTTTCGTATAAGTCCTGCGCGGGCCACTCTGCAGCGGTCAGCGAAGTGACGATGAAGCGGGGGTTCTCGCCCTTGTCCAGATACTCGGCCTTGGCCACTACGCGGCGGGAGCACGACCAACTCTTGCGCGTCTGGTAGCTGAACCCGGTAAAGACGCGCGCCGCTTTCTGTGTGCTCTGGTGCTGGAGGCGAGCCTGCTGCATTTCAGCGCCGATGATCTTCGCCAGCCGTTTGTTGCGCGCCAGGCCGAAGACATAATCGACGTGGTTCTGTTCACACCATCCCATCAACTCCTCGCGGCAGAAGCCGGAGTCGGCTCTGAGCACGACCTTCACCTCAGGCCAGCGTTGCCGCAGTTGCTCGACGATGCGGCGGACTTCTTCGACTGAGCCTGCGGCCGCATCCTGGTTGGCCGGCCGGAGCCGCGCGCACAGCACCTGGTCGCCGGCGAAGATGTAGAGCGGCAGGTAACAGTAGTTGTCGTAATAGCCGTGGAAGAACCGCTCCGGCTGATGCCCGAACAGCGGAATGTCGGTGGCGTCCAGATCGAGCACGATCTGCTCCGGCGGTGTGCCGTGCGATTCGATATACAGATCCACCAGCAGCCGGTCGATGGCTTCGGCCGAGTAACCGATCTTGTGGTAGCGCAGGCTGCGGCCCGCCAGCTCCAGCCGGTTCAGCGTGCTCTTGCCGGCCAGCGGCTCGTCCAGTTCCCGCTTGCCGCTCAGCACCCCCAGCAGCGGATCGTTGCGCAACTGTTCGTGGTCGTTCAGGTCCTCGTAGCCCAGCGCCAACCCGTAGATGCGTTGCGACAGCATCTCCGCCAACCGGTGCTTGACCTGCTCTGGGTTGCGGCCGTCGCTGAAACAGCCTGTCAGACGCCCCAGCAGGTTGATCCTGCCGTCGGTCTCCCGCAACAGCAGCGAACCGCCGTCGGTGGAGACTTGACCAGCCGTGAACCCGGCTTCCACGCGACGCGGAAAATGGGCTGTAAATGCGAACGTTTCTTGGTTACACTCTGTCAACCAACAACCTACCTAAGTCCCAACTAAAATCGAAAGTGCGAATAACTCTGGACACTACCGGGCATCGTTGAGCGTTGCAGACGACGTGGCTGATTGACCGTTGTCCTTGCGGGTAATTGAAAGGTCACTCTGACGCTTACGCTTTACCTGAGCGCCACAACGACAGAGGTAGTCCGTCGAGCGATACAGCATAGTCAAGAGAGCATGAGAGCGCTTTCACTGCGCTACAGCATCAACCAGAAGACAGTCGCCAAGTAGAAGAAGCGCGAGTCCACAGCGGATCGCCGCACCGCCCAACCGTGACCTAGTCCACGGTTCTGTCGGTCGAACAGGAAGCCACCATCGTGGCATTTCGCAAGCACACGCTTCTGCCGCTTGACGACTGCGTCTATATGCTCTTCAGGCCACGATCCCCAGTTCAACCGCTCTTCTCTTCACCGGTGCCTGAAGCGTCACGGAATCAGCCGCCTGCCCGAGGTCGAGGGTGTCCAACCTTGCCAGAAGAAGTTCGACACGCATCCGATCGGCTTCTTCCACATCGACCTAGCCGAGGTGAGGAACGCCGAAGGCAAGCTCTATTTGTTGGTCGTCATCGATCGGACTTCGAAGTTCGCTGTGGTCGAACTCGTGGAAAAAGCAGATATGCAGGCCGCTGTCGCCTTCCGCAACGCGCTCGTTGAAGCTGTTCCGTACCGCATCCACACCTCGCTGACCGATAACGGCATCCAGTTCGCCGATCTGCCGAAGGACCGTCAGGGCCCAACCGCACGCTTTCGTGGCCACCCCTTCGACCGCATCCGTCACCTTCATGGAATAGAACACCGGCTCTCCAAGCCCAACCACCCTTGAACCAACGGGCAGGTCGAACGCATGAACCGGACCATCCAAGACGCCACCGTCAAGCGATACTTCTATGACACCCATGACCAACTCAAAGCGCACTCGACCGACTTACTCAGAGCCTACAACTTCGCCCGAAGACTCAAGACCCTCCGCTGCCTCACGCCCTACGAATACCTCTGCAAAATCTGGCCCCAAACCCCAGATAGATTTACCCTCAACCCAATCCACCAAATGCCGGGACTCAACATCTAGACATACTGCTACTTTGAGAGTGTACGCGCGATTATCCTAGAGGCTGTTTCATAAACACCGCCTGAGTGTAATCCAGAGGCAGGCAAGGTAGAAGAACGCGCGGTAGGTGGCAAGCAGATGCTCATGCCTGACCAAGAGACGTCGGAACTGACCGAACCACGCATTGGTTCGCTCGATGATCCAGCGGCGCTTGTAGCGGCGCAGTTTCCGTCCATCCTCGTAACGCCTTTGCTTGTTGTTCTTTCGATATGGGGCGATCAGTTCGATGCCTCGCTTCTTCAATCGCTCGCGCAGCGGGTCCGAGTCGTAGGCACGGTCGGCAATCACCCGTTTTGGCTTTTGCCGCGGGCGGCCTTTGGCCCTGGGGACACGGACTTCTTTGAGCGTGGCTTCCGCAAGCGTAGCTTCTCCCGGAGAGGCACTTTCAAGCCGAAGTCCCAACGGAAGACCTTGACCGTCGACCAGTACCATCCACTTCGTTCCCTTGCCGCGCTTGGTTTTACCGACCGCAGCGCCCCCTTTTTGGCTGGCGAAAAACTGCCATCCAGAAATGCCTCGTCCCATCGCAGCAGTCCTTCTCCATCCAAGGCGCCGAGCAACGTCCGCCAGGCGTCGAGCCAAACATTTTGTTCTTCCCACTGCTTCAAGCGCCGCCAGCAGGTGGCCGGGGAGGGATACTTGTCGGGTAGAAACCGCCAGGCGGCCCCGGTCCAAAGCACCCAGAGAATGCCCTCCAGGCAGTCGCGGTTCGATGCCCAGGGCCGACCCCGCCTATCGCGGCGACGCTTGGGCTCAGGCAGCAGCGGCTCAATCAACGACCACTGCGCATCCGTCAACAGTTCGAATCGACGCTTGCTCACTCCTCAAGTGAGCCAAACTCAGCCCCACCTCAAAAAGTGCCTCTCTTGAGGCCGAACCTATTTATGAAACAGGCTCTAGTGAAGAACGGAATAGATGAACTGCATGTTTCTTGGGACATCTGTGTCTGCGTTGAGTTTATGCGATAGGTAGAAGTCGTGGAGTTGCGTCTGCAGCACAAAAGGCCCGGAGCCGTGCACTATGCCTTTGGTTGCATGTGCTGCATCGATAA
>JAJZAL010000229.1 GCA_021799405.1 Acidobacteriota bacterium | reverse complement strand
ACTGCCGTGCCGGGCACATTTCGCTTAGCGCCGCCGGAGCGTCAGGTAACAGCGCTGGCACGAGACTACGCCACCATGTCTGAGATGTTCTTTCGCGATCCTCCGAAATTTGCCGATGTTCTCGAAGGTCTGAGCGTGCTGGAGCGCGAGATCAATGCCCTCAGCGGCGATCCAACGGCGCGGGATCGGTGAATTCGACTGCGGCCTGACTGACGTGCTCCCGGATACGGCAAGCAACCGTCAACGACGTCCGACGAGGCTGCAGCCCGCGCGCTCTAAAGTCATTACGTCCAAGTCGGACTATGACATGTTTATGACATGCGCTATGACGCACGTTCTTACAAGTTATTGAAAACAAAGCAACAAGCTGCAACGAATTTCACAGTCGTTCTGTGCGGGCTGCGTTGGGCTTAAGTGATTTAAATTCATAACGTTAGAAAGAGCGATGCAGGCCCTATTCCGCATAACTCTGGATCAGCATATCGGGGTTCGAATCCCTGGGGGGCAGCCAATTGAATCCCTTAAAATCAACACCTGCCGGTTATTGTTCTCAGGCACTCTGCCACGGTGTGCCCAAAGTGTGCCCTAAATTTCTAGGGGCGTGCCCGGATCGCATCCGCAACTACATGCAAACCGGGATGGTGGTATTTCATCGCTGTCTTCACGTCGGCATGCCCCATGGCCGGTTATCTCCGCCAATGCACGCATCGAGGCGAACATAGGGAACGAAAAGTCTTTGGGCTGTATCTGCAGTGCCCAGAGATGAGGTTGTGGTTGGGCAGGCTGGAAGCGGGCACTGCGGATACAGCGACTTGAAGGAAGCCGCCTGAAAGTGCCTCAACACAATTGAGCAGTCCGGTTTCTCTCAAACCTGCGTTCGGCTACGTGGTTTGGCGATTGCCGCATTTGACAGGGAGGAGTGTAAGCGATTACTTTTTCGCAGCAGTCGATTCCCATTGAAAAGGAGCCGTGAATGAAATCGTTCCTCCATTTTCGCTGCTCATCACCTCCGAACAGTCGCTGCACGACGCTACTGCTGGTAATGCTCCTCGCAATAGCCCTGCCACTTGCCGCGCAAGCTCCGCCGCCTGCCGGGCAGAGCGTGACTTTACCCCAGACTTACACCAATCCGCTCAAGCTCGAGACAGCCATCGGGCCAGCGACGAGTTGTCCTGATCCGGCCATCATTCGGCAGCAGATAGCGACCTACGACGTGTGGTACCTGTACTGTACCGGCGATCCGCTGAATGCCGACGATGTGGGTTCAAACGGTCATCTGCGGCTTCATCTGATTCCTATGTACCGCTCTATCGATCTGATTCACTGGACGTATATCGGCGATGCGTTCCAGCACATGCCCGCATGGATCGGCAACGCGGCGGTGAACCTCTGGGCACCAGCGGTGAAGCATTTCAACGGCAAGTACTACCTTTACTATGTAGCTCCCAACACGCTTGCTGGCGGCAGCGCCATTGGGGTGGCTACCAGCAACAGCCCTGCCGGCCCATGGGTCGACAGCGGAGCGCCCGTCGTGGCGCCGGAGAATAATCCTTACAACGGATTCCCCGGTCGCGCGGTAATTGATCCCGATGTGGTGCGCGGCCCGAGCGGACAGCGGTACATCTCTTACGGCAGCTTCAACGGCGGCATCAGCATTCGCAAGCTGTCGGCGGATGGTCTGCACTCCGATCCGTCCAGTGAGCAGCAGATCGCCATCGATAACTACTTCGAGGGTGGCAGCTTCTTCCAGCATGACGGCTATTACTATCTATTCCTTTCCACATCGAGTTGCTGTGACGGACCGCTCAGTGGCTACGGAGTGCGTGTGGGTCGCGCCAAGACGCCGCTCGGCCCGTTCCTCGATGAAAATGGCGCCCCCCTGAACAGCTTCGATCCGGGAGGTGAAGTTGCCATCGCCTCCAACGGCAACAAATGGGTTGGCCCGGGCGGCAACGTGGTGTTTGCCGATGACTCCGGTCAGGACTACATGCTGTATCACGCCATCAATCGCGATTCCCCTTATTTTGCAGGCCATCCCGGATTCACAAGGCGTCCGGCGTTGATCGACCCGATCATATGGGCGAACGGCTGGCCCGAAGTCAGAGGCGGCCTGTGGGCATCTGACACGGTGCAACCTGCTCCGGCTGCACAGCCGTGGGAAATCAACCATTACCAACCGGAGGTAGCTGCGACGATGGCTCAGCCCGGCACGCAGATTACGGCCCTTTCGGACGAATTCAACAATAAGAAGCTTTCACCGCAATGGCATTTCATCCACCCCGGCGCGAACAACAGTTACGTGCTCACCGGCAGCGCCTACCAGGTGGTGACCCAGGGCCCCGACGAAAATACCGACCCCCAACAAGTGTCCATCCTGGGCGAGCCGGCCCCGGCGGAGGGCAACTGGATGGTGGAAACGAAGGTGACCACGGGAGTCCCGTTCAACAACTCCTGCTGTTACAACTTTGCTCAAGCGGCGCTGTTCATCTATTTCAATGACCGCAACAGCATCAAGCTCGACGTCTTCCCCGACTGGGACACCCGGCAGTCGGAATTCGGTAAACAGGTGGGACCTGTGCCTGCCGGCTATCCCACCTACGACCATCAGAATGTTGGCCCGGTCGGCAAAACCACCTGGCTGCGCATTGTGATGCACCAAGACAGGCCTGGCGTACAGAACTACACCGCTTACACCTCGCCAGATGGCCATACCTGGACGAAAGGCGGCACCTGGCAACACCTGACCAGCTCTACCGGAGGCGCGCTGCCACAAATCGGCATCGCGGCGGAAAATACTCCCGGCTTCACGATGGACTTCGATTTCGTGCGAGTGTACCGTCTAAAGAACGAAGCTCCGGTGCAGCCGGTTCAATAGATCTTCCGAACTCACAGTCCGCGGCCAGAGGCGTACCGTAGCCTTGGCCGCGTTTCTCTTGCACTAGCGCGGGCGGCGCGTTTTCGTGGGTCGCCGTCATGAAGCATACAAGACAGAGTCAACAACGGGCTGCATCTCGCCATAGATGAATCGGAACGGAGAAACTCAGTTTCCTGTCAATTCCATGTCTAACAACACATCTCCCATACACTTCCCGTGCGTATCGAGTGAAATCGAACGTGTCACGCTCTTCTCCGGGGCGCGCCGCAGCACAAAATTCAGAGAGTGCAGCGTTGGAATCTCGTAACGCAAAACCGGAGCAACTATAACCGGGGCGAACAGCTCCGATACCGCGCTCTCCGTGATGCAATCCAATAGAAAGAAATAGTCCTCTGGTCGATAGGCAATCAGAGAAATCGTAAGCTGCCGCCCTTTGTCTCCCGTGCGCGCATGCGCAATCTCTCTCACTCGCATCAAGCCATCTCCATGTGAATGTGACACTGGACGGCTTCGCGTGGGATCAAAATGCTCTCGACGGCGACCAGTCTGCGGGCACAACCCGTAATACCGCCCCCGCCTGCCGGCCCGTTAACGTAAAGCGCCTCAACCTCGCGCCGGATCTTTTCAGCATCCAGCATGCTTCTCGCCCGTCCCGCAACACGCAATCTCACTTCATGAATTTCACTCGCAGGCGGTGACAACGCTTGACCGTGAATCGCATTGACGCCCATCAGCGCGCACTCCAGTTCGAGCAGTCCGGCGGCTGCCAGGCGCTCTTCAACAATGCTCTGAGCAAGTCTTGCTCGAGCCAGCGCATTGCTTCCGGCATACGAAATTTGCCCCTCGCCGAAGTAGCCTCCCCACAACCCGAGCGATACCTTCAACTCAGCAGGCCGAGGCCCTCCCGTCGCCCTTGACACGTGAATCTCGTTGAATCCTGTGGGTTGAATCTCTACTGCTGAAAAATCTGCTGTCACATCCGGAGTCACATACGCAGCCGGATCCTGAACTTCATAAAGAAGTTGTTCGATACAGGTAGCTCGTGAGATCAGGCCCCCGGTTCCCGTCAGCTTGGAAAGCGTCGCGCTGCCATCCGAAGCAACGTCTGCAAATGGGAAGCCCAGCTGTGCCAGTTCCGGAACGTCCTTGTATCCGGGATCCGCAAAGTAGCCGCCGGTCAACTGCCCCGCGCACTCGAGCAAATGTCCGACCAGTGTACCTTGTCCCAAAATCTGCCAATTATCGGCACCCCAGGAAAATTCATAAGCCAGCGCTCCAAGAAAAAGTGAAGGATCTGCCGTCCGCCCTGTTAATACCACATCTGCGCCTTGATGCAAGGCCTGCACGATCGGCTCCGCGCCAAGATACGCATTCGCTGAAATAAGATCGTCTCTCCAGCCCGCTGGCAACTCGTCGTGCCCGGCGTAACTCGTCTCCGTGGATGCGATCAGACCCAGCACATCATCGCCCGTTATGCAGGCAATTCGCAGTCCCCCAAGCCCAAGGCTGCGTGCTATTCTGATCACCTCGCAGGCGGCCGCGCGCGGGTTCGCGGCGCCCATATTGCTGATGATCTTCGTTCCATTCCGCCGGCAAATCGGAAGAACAGCCCGCATGCGTTCAGCCAGCAGTGGATCAAACCCGCCTTCGGCATTCTTGCTGCGATCCAGGTGCGCAAGGGCCATGGTGCGTTCCGAAAGGCATTCGAACACCAGGTAGTCCAGGTCACCCCGTTCGGCCAAGTCTACCGCCGGTTCCAGACGGTCTCCTGAGAAGCCCGCGCCACACCCGATGCGTACAGATTTCACGCAGGAATCTCCTGAGTATTGTGTCGGCGACTGCAGACAAGCCCATCAACTCCGGACAGAGTCGAACCCTTCCGACGTCTGACTTTCCGAGCGAGACTCCTGCATCTTTCCATGCACAAAGTACGAGCAGTATAGAAACGGATTAACTGTTCTTTGAAATAGATTCTTTTCAATGCTGTAATCTGATTTTTCGATGATCAACGAGATTCGCCATATCCGCGCTTTTCTGGCTGTCGCCAAACACTCCAACTTTACGCGAGCTGCGCAGGAACTCCACGTTTCACAGTCAGCCTTGACCGTGCAGATACAACAGCTTGAAGAGACCCTTGGCGTCAAATTATTCGATCGCAACAAGCGTCGCGTCGCCCTCACGGATGCGGGCCGGCAGGTACTCGCCCCCCTGCAGCGTATCGTGATTGACAGCGAAGCCATCGTCAGCCAGACTCGGGAGATCACCGGCCTTCGGCGTGGAATCGTCTCGATCGCGCTGCTTCCGTCTGTCGCCTCCGGCATTCTTGCTGAGGTCATCAGCCGATTCACGGCCGCCCATCCCGGAGTCCTTATCAAGATCAACGATGTCGTAGCCAATCGGGTCATCGAACAGGTCCGCAACGACGACGTCGACTTTGGCATCGGCATTATGACCAGGCCCGACAGGGACATTGTCACTTCTCTACTCTTCACGGACCGGCTCTTCGCTTTCCTTCCCGCACGCCATCCCCTCTCAAGCCGTTCCGCAGTTTCCCTTAGTCAACTCTCGGAACACCCGCTTGTTCTCACCGCGATGGACAGCAGCGTGCGCACACTGCTCGAAGATGCCATGCAGAAATCCTCCCTGCACGCAATCCCAGCCTTTGAGGTCAATTACATGTCCACCTCGTTGAGCCTGGTCCGCGCTGGATTTGGTGTCGGGGTCCTGCCGGAATACGCCGACACCATGGGCAGCGCATCTCGCATCATCAAGTTGCCCATCACCCGCCCCGCCATCACGCGCCGGATTCAGATCATCCGCCGCAAGGGCAAAACCCCATCTCCAGCCGCTGCAAAGATGATGGAGATTTTCAAGCACGTTGCTCAGACTGCGCTTGAGTCGACTTCAGAGGCAGCATCTCGCTGTTCCAAATAAGTGAATAGTGTTTTCGAATGATTCTATTTCACAGATGTAACTTTCATGCACTATAGTCACGGCTCGTGAGCTACCTGTTGCATCGCCGTGCATTGGCCGCTCAAACGCGGTTTCAGTGCTACCGGCCAATTGCCTCGGAAGCCCTGTCGTTGGCTGATTTGTTGTAGCAATACATTTGCCGGTGACAGTACCGCTGGCATTTTCAAAAGGAGAGATGAGTTGCGCGGAATTATTACAGCAGTCATCCTATCGCAGGCGCTGGCGCTTACTGGCATTGCCGGTGCGCAGAATATCGTAACCATCAATACCGGAAAACTGAAGGGCTCTACGCACGCGGGCGTTACAGCCTTCAAAGGCATTCCCTACGCCGCGCCTCCGGTCGGCAAGCTTCGCTGGCGTCCGCCGCAACCAGCCGCCAAATGGAAAGGCGTGCGCGACGCAACGCACTATGGACACGATTGCATGCAACTGCTGTTCCCTGGGGACGCAGCACCGGAACGCACCAAGCCTTCGGAGAATTGTCTGTACCTAAACGTTTGGACTCCGGCACATCACACTGGAAAGCTTCCGGTCATGGTGTGGATTTATGGCGGCGGATGGGTGAACGGGGGTAGCTCGCCGGCCGTTTACAACGGCAAACACTTTGCGCAAAACGGAATCGTCTTTGTCAGCTTCAATTACCGTTTGGGCCGCTTCGGGTTCTTCGCGTTTCCTGCGCTCACCAAGGCAAGCAAAACCCACATGCTTGGCAACTACGGCTACATGGATCAGATTGCAGCCTTGAAGTGGGTACAGAAAAACATCGCCGCGTTCGGCGGCAATCCGCACGACGTCACCGTTTTCGGCCAATCCGCCGGCGGTTTCTCGGTTCATATGCTCTTAACATCGCCCCTCACAAAAGGGCTCTTTGAACGAGCCATCATTGAGTCAGGCGGCGGAAGAAAGCTGCTGAACTCAACCGGCGTCACTGTCGGAATGCACGGCCGGCCCTCCGGCCAGCAGCTTGGCGTCAACTTCGCGCGCAGCATGGGAATCGAGGGTGATGGCCCCGCCGCTCTCAGGAAGCTCCGCGCACTCCCCGCCAAAGATATCGTCGACGGCATGAACATGGCCAGTATGGCCGCCGCCAACTCGACTTATCCCGGCCCTATGATCGACGGTAAAGTGGTCACGGCCCAGCCGGAAACTCTCTACGAGGAAGGCAAGTATCACCACGTTCCCGTGATCATAGGCGCTACAAATATGGATATAGGCTTCTCCGGCGCAAAGAACAAGCAGCAGCTTTTCGCGAAGTTTGGAGCCAACGCCAAAACTGCCGAGAAGGCATACGACGCAGCATCCGCGCCCAACTTCTTCCTGCTCCGCATGAAGGTAGCCGCGGACGCCATGATGGTCGAGCCCGCGCGCTTCGTCGCTCAGACCCTCTCCTCTCAGGGCGATCCCGCATGGGAGTTTCGCTTCGGCTACGTTGCGCACTCCATGCGAAGCAAGTGGCCCGGCGCACCGCACGCATCTGAAATTCCTTATGTCTTCGACACCGTCAAGGCAAAGTACGGCGCGGCCACCACCGCTCACGATGAAAAGGTCGCCGAAGAAGCGAACGCCTATTGGGCAAACTTCGCCAAGACCGGCAATCCGAATGGTCCTGGGCTGCCGCACTGGCCCGAGTACAAATCCAGCAAAGACGTCCTGATGGACTTCACCGAGAACGGTCCCATCGCGAAACGGGATCCATGGGAAATACGCCTCAATCTGACCGAGCAAACTATCAAGGGGCACAGCAAGATCAGCAAGTAATGGGAAGCCTGCCTCGCTTCCCATTATCGGGAGGGTATGGCAGCACATATTCCAATACGACCCGCGGTGTTCCGCAAAATGGCCGCTGACAAACAATCTGTGATGATGAAAAGATCCCCGGAGAGCGGTGAACGTACTCGAACGGACGCTCTGCCCGCTTGCAGAAGAAGGGCTTGCAGATGCGTGTCCGCCGGATAGGTTCCGTCAGAGAGCGATTCCGCAGGTGTAACACGGGACCGCCGGCACAACAGACTTCAGCCGCATAAGCACGAATAACGCCAATGCAGTCTTGCTGTGCAAAGAGGAACATCATGCTCAAAAATCTATCTTGCGTTGCCGCATTGTTGCCAACAATGCGGGAAGAGAATGTAGTGGCCTTGCTGTTGCAGGTGATGCATTTCACAAGCGCGCCCCATGCAGGACGGCAGGTGGCCCACTCAAGCTTCTTTTGCTTGAGTGGGGTTGTAGCTGAGCGCGCATAGTCGTCCGGCTGCCCTTTCTCGCTTGTTCGCCGTCCAATCCGATTCAATTTCGACGATTCCTTCCTGTCCCGTAGCGTAGTGGCGGAAGCTGGACCAGGGCCAATCCTCCGCCCGGCTGCATAGCTGCTTGCGGACAGAGTTGCGATGAATATAGCGCAGCTTGTCTTGGAACGTTTCGTGATTGTGAACGTTGAAATGGTGGAACCGCCGAAGCCTGGTTGGCATGGAGGAAAGATTACTTCTGTCCCCCACTCAAGCAAAAGAAGTGTCCAGTCCCTATAGATCCTTTACAGTTTGTCTCGGGACATCCTTTACAGTT
>JAJZAL010000228.1 GCA_021799405.1 Acidobacteriota bacterium | reverse complement strand
GCACTGGTCTTGGGAAATCGAAAACAAGGAGAAATTCAGAGACTCAAACTTACTGGCACAACACCGCTGCTCAAAAGCTCCGGCATCTGTTGTGTGCCCAGCCTCTGCATAATCCAGGTTAACCAGTTGATGCTGTTCGACTTCTAACCGGACACTACTGAAAAAGTATGAAGTCGCAATATCTTTGTTGTCTACCCTGCAAAATACCGCGGCTATCAACATGCGAAACTGCATCTCTGAACATCAATGCTTCCATTGATAGAACGCTTCAAGCAAGACCATCGCAAACGCCCATAGTGTGAACGTCAACACAAGCGTGATACCAATCCAGAAGATTGCAGTCACGAATGGCTTGCCATTTTTACTGGTACGGCCCTTCTTCATCGGCTTCGAGACGCATTTGGAACCTGCTTTCGGTAACCTTTGGGTTGTCATTGATCGCTAATTCTCAAACTCTGTCTCCGGGATGGGCAGAACATCGTTCTCGCCAGCAAACCAGACATACAAGGTCGGCAGGAGGAAAATGCTCATGACCAGATCGGCGATGAGACCGCCAACGATCACAATGGCGAAGGGCCGTTGCGAATCCGAGCCGATGCCGTGCGACATCGCCGCAGGGAGGAGCCCCAGCGTGGCAACCAGCATGGTCATCATGATGGGGCGTAGCCGCAGGACAGCGCCTTCGACGGCGGACTCCTCGATGGAGTGGCCGCGCGCGCGAAGCTGGTTGATATATTCCAGCATGATGACGCCGGTCTGCACGGAGACGCCGAAAAGAGCAAGAAAGCCGACGCCGGAAGAGACGCTGAAATTGGTGTGCGTGATTAGGAGAGCAAGCAGCCCGCCAATGCGCGCCATGGCAACATTGGCCAGAATCAACATGCCCCACTTCAGAGATTTGTACATGGAATACAGGATGATAAAAATCAGCAGCACAGTAATAGGCACAATGATGAGCATTCGCGCTTCCGCGCGCACCTCGCTCTGGTATTCCCCCTCCCATCCGAGGTGGTATCCGCGGGGCAGCTTTACCTGGGCATCTACCTTCTGTATCGCCTCTTTCACGGCGTTGCCGAGTGCACGGCCGCGCACGCTGTACTTGATCGCGACATAGCGTTGATTGTTTTCACGGTAGATTTCAGACCCCTCGTCCGCTTCCCGGATCGTACAGAGCTGGGCCAAGGAAACCCGTTCGCCGGAAGGCGACAACAGGCGAATATTCTGGATCGCTTCTCGGGTATTCCTGTACCGAGGTAGATAGCGCAGCGTGAGGTTATAACTCTGCTCGCCTCGTAGGACCTGCGTCAGAGCATTGCCCCCCACCGCTGTCTGGACGGCGTCCTGAATGTCTGCAACGTTGATTTGGAATCGAGCGGCCTTCTGCCGATCCACTACGATGTCCAGATCCGGCTGGCCGGTGACCTGAAACACCCCGAGGTCTGTAATGCCACGGATGTGGCCCATGATGGCTGCAATCTGGTCAGCCTTATCTTCCAGAAGATGCAGGTCGCTGCCGTAGACTTTGGTGGCAAGTTCGCCTTTGACCCCGCTGACGGCCTCTTCCATGTTGTCTTCAATCGGTTGGGAAAAGCCCCAGACCACGCCGGGAATCTGTTTCTCAAGTTCACGGCTCATGGAGGCGATCAAGTTATCCTTGTTCTGATCGAAGACAGGTCGCCATTGTTCTTTCGGCTTCAGCCCTACGAAGTACTCCGTGTTGAAAAATCCAGTGTGGTCCGTCCCATCATCCGGCCGACCGGTTTGGCTGGTGCATTCCGTCACTTCAGGGAACGAGCAAAGGATGATTCTGGCGCGGTTCGCAACACTGACGCCTTCGTCGGGCCCCGCGCTCTGGGCAAGAGTACCGCGCACCCACAGCGCGCCTTCATCCAGATGCGGGAGGAATTCAGAGCCGATCACGCCGCCAAACGCAAGGTAAAGTGCAACAAACAGGCCTGCCACTCCTACGCCAACCGTAAGGCTGCGGTGATGGATGGTCCAAGTGACACTCTTCCGGTAACGCACGGTGAGATATTCCATCACCGGGTTTTTCCATTCTTTTGCGCCTTTGCTAAACAGAAAACTGGAAAGCACAGGAGCAAGGACCATGGAAAAAATCAGAGCACCCAGCAGCGCGAAGGCCACAGTCCATGCCATGGGCCGGAAGAGCCGGCCTTCCACCGCCTGCAACGTAAAAATTGGCAGATAAGCAGTAATGATGATGAGGATGGCGTAGAAGACCGGCCGCTGCACCTCATGGGCTGCTTCCCGGATCCGTTCGTACGGCGAGCGACCGTTTTCTTCCTCATGCCCAAGATGACGGATGATGTTTTCCACCATCACCACAGCGCCGTCCACGACCATGCCAAAGTCCAGCGCGCCCAGCGAGAGCAGGTTGGCGGGAATGTGCCTCAGGTCGAGGCATATCGCAGCGAATAATAATGAGAATGGGATGGTAAGTGCAACGATCAGCGCGCCGCGCACGTTGCCGAGGAAGAGAAAAAGAATAATGACGACCAAGACCATTCCTTCGGTCAGGTTGTGCAGGACGGTGTGGGTCGTGAAACGCAGCAGGTCGCTTCTGTCGATAAAGGGGACAATCTGTACGCCCTTCGGCAGGATCTGATCGTTAAGTTCCTGTACTTTTTTGTGGATGCCTGCCAGCACCGGTTGCGCATCGGCCCCTTTTTGCAACAATGCGATCCCGGAAACCACATCATCGTTATCGATGAGCTTTCCGTCCTCGCGGTGGTAGGTCTGGCCAAACTGGCCCAGCCGGATCTCCGGGCCCTGTGTAACGACGGCAATGTCTTTGACCCGGAGCGGTGTGCCGCTTTTGGTCGTGATGACCGTGTTTTCGATGTCCTGCAGATTTCTGACCAGGCCCACTTCCCGAATATTGATCTGCTGCAGTCCGGCCTGGATGAAGCTGCCGCCACCATTGGCATTGTTGTTCGCCAGTTGCTGCTCGACCTGCGCGATGCTGAGTCCGTAAGAGACCAGTTTGTCTGGATCGAGACGGACCTGATATTCGCGTGTGGGGCCGCCGAACGGATTGGTATCCACCACACCTGGGACGGACTTCAGGTTTTTCTCAATCACCCAGGTTTCCAGCGTCTTCAGGTTCATTGCATCGTACTCGGGGTTCGTACTGTGCAGCGTATAGAAGTAGATCTGGCCGACCGGGCTCCAATCTGTCCCCATCTGTGCGGTAACTCCCGGCGGCAAAGTCACCTGTGAAATCCGTTCCAGAACTCGTTCGCGATTCTCGAAATCCGTGGTGTCTTCGCCAAACACCATTTCCACGGTGGAAAGACCGAAAATCGACCATGAGCGCACATGGGCCACTCCCGGAATGCCATTCATCACGGTTTCCAGCGGAATCGTAACCTGTTGTTCGATCTGTTCGGCAGAGATTCCGGGCCATTGCGCAATCACGTCGACATAGTTGTTTGCCACGTCCGGATACGCTTCGACGGGAAGGCGATGGAACGAAACGGCGCCCCAGGCAAAGAGCAGAATTGCTGCCACCAATACAAGAAAACGATTCTGTAGCGCAAAATCGACGATCCTGCGAATCATTGGGTCTCCAGAGTGGCTTCCAGTTGCAGGACGTCGGAGACTACCTGTTGGCCGGGCGCGATCCCGGAAAGAATTTGCTGGCGATTGCCTGGCAGCATGTCGCCAGCGTCAACTTCCACCCGCCGGAATTGCTTTCCGCCGGCGGGAACAAAGACCCAGTCGCGATCATGCAGGTGCAGAATGGCGGAGGCGGGGACAACCGCGTAGGCATCCTTTCTCTTGCTATCAAACGTCGCGGTGACGAACATCCCGACTTTAAGGATGCCGGGGTTGGCGATCTCAATGCGCACCGCGGCCGTGCGGAGGTTGGGATCCAGAATGGGCTCGATATCGGAGATTCGTCCCGTAAGGTCCCTGCCCGGATATGCGTCGATCCTAATTCTTGCGGACTGGCCGAGCGATATCTTTGGGAGATCGTTTTCGTAAACGTTACAAACGACCCAGACAACGGACAGATCGGCGATGGTGAAAGCCGTAGGAGACCCCGCGTAAGTCACACCTGCCGCAGCCGCGTTGGTTACATTCTGTGCAATGATCACGCCGGAGATGGGCGAGTAGACATTCACAATATTCGATGGATGGTCCTTGCTGACCCCGAGCGTATCCAGTTGGCCTTCCGCTGCATGCAGGTCCGCAATCGCATCCTGTTCGGTGTCCTGCGCCTGTTCCAGTTGGCTTTGCGGAATTGCGCCATGTTGATAGAGGATGGTTGCGCGCTTCAACTGAGTGTCGGCGAGGTGCTCATCATTTACCGCCTTCAGGTATGTATCGAAGGCATTGGTAATATCCGGGCTTTGTACCTTCAAGAGCACTTGGCCCTTTCTTACGTTGTCGCCCAGCCGGGCCTTGATATCCACGACGCGACCGCTGGCCAGCGAGATGACGGGGACCTCCCGGGAGATATCCGGATTCACGGTCCCGGTAACGTTCAACTGGGCGTGGGCTTCCATCCGGTCTGCGGCAATCATCGAGAATTGCTCCGGTTTGTCAACGGTGACGAGGCCCGCGTCGCTGGACTCGATGACTTGTGGGGACGGCGCAGCGCCTGACGCAGGGTTGAATTTTTTTCCACACGCAGCCAACGAAACACACAGGGCGAGGCATGCAATGGATTTCAGGATGGATTGCTTCATCATTGGATCACCTCGCGGCCTACGGCAAGATTCAATTGGGCCGCAGCAGTCAGGTACGAGCCGATCAACTGCAGATAGGTCAACTGGACATTGCGGTAATCGCTCTGTGCGTTCAAAAAGTCCATCAAAGACGCGCCGCCATGCTGCCATGAGAAGGTGATCGTCTCTCGCACACGAACTGCCTGGGCCAGGTATTGGGCCTTGTAGGGCCGTAGTAGGATTACATTGCTGTTCACCTGCGCGTAGGCCGAGTCGACATCCGCGAACACCTGGGCGCGTACGGCCTCCGTGACTTGCCGATTCCGGCCGATGTCCAATTCTGTGCGCTGCTTTTCACCCTGATTGCGATCGAAGATGCGCAGCGGAATACTGACGCTGGCGCCAAGCGTCTGCGTCGCATACGGATTGTTGGTCGAGGCGTTCCACGTGTACCATCCGCTAAACGTTGGGTCGGTCGAACCATTCGCAACAGCAAGCTTGTGATTGGTATCCGCCTGTTGCAATGCTTCCAGCGCCGCCTTCAGATCGGGCCGATTGTCCAGCGCCATCTGGCGAAAATCATCGAGCGGCTGCACCTGGTCAGAGAAGTCGAATGGCCCCTGAACGTCAAATCGATCGACTGGGGTCCTGTCGTTGAGCAGTTGCAGCAATTGAATTTTCGCGGTGCGCAGGTTGACCTCCGCGGTCTGCTCTTCGGACTCATACTGCACCCGCTGCAGCTCAATCCGGTCCAGGTCCACCTGGGCCAGGTCTCCCGCCTTAAAGCGTTCCTGGCTAATGCTTATGATGCGATCGTAATATTCGAGTTCTTGACGGGCCAGATCCAGCACCGCCTTTGCCTGAAGCGTCTGGATGAACACCGACCGTAGATTGAAGAGGAGATTTCGTTGCAGGTCGAAATGCTGCGAGGTCGCAATCTGCGTGCCCTGCTGCGCGCTCTTCCGACGCAGCTCGCGCTTGTGGTCGCGCTCGTGCAGATAACTGAGCGAGGGCACAACGAACGTGCCGCTCATCGGTTGCCACACGCCGTCGTTTGGCGCGAGCTGGGTGCCGTCCTGTGACAGGGTGAACTGCGGGTTCGGGCGCAGGTAAGCTGTGATTTCCTCCGCCTTCATCTCCTGCACGTTGGCCTCATCGGCCTTCAGCGTGGGATTGGCCGCCTCGAACTTGTCCTTAATCTGATCCCATGTGAAGCCCGCTTGCGCAATCATAGGCACACTGGTGCATACGATTGTGGCGAAAACGACAGCCAAACAGAAACGCAGAGAGGAGGGCCGAATTGTTCTTTTCATGCAATGAGTTTCGATTTGAGACGTAAGAAATTGCGTTGGGTGAAATTCGGTCGCGGATGCTCAGAACGTGCCTTCTTTCAGTGTGGAGTTTAAAACCGAAACTGACCACCCTATCTATCAGCTTCGGAAGGCTATCTTTTGGCCATTTCGCCCATGTATCGGCAGGAAATGGGCACGATGTTCTATGTTGAGAGAGGAGTGGCCAGTGCGATCAGCATATTTTTGGAACTCAGATCGCGATACATGAGAAGCCCAACTCCAACTCGTCGGTAAGGCGGCCCATCATGTTTCTGTCTCTGTTTCGCGGCAGTAAGTGGTCGATGCTTGTTTGGGCCAGCGCCTTGATCCTTGCGATCGCGCTGATCGACTGGCACGCAATCGACGAGCTTCCGCTGGGATTCTTGTATCTGCTTCCAATGCTGATGGTCGGAAGGGTCCTCGATCCATGGCAGATTGGCGCGGTCGCCGCAGTATGCACCTTTCTCACAGAGCGATTCGATGAATTCGTATGGAATTCGAGAACGGGTATACCGCGAGACGTGTTGTATTTTTCAGCGTTTCTTTGCACGGGCCTTTTCGTCTACGAAATCAACCGAAGTCGTCGCAGGACGGTTGCGAGTCTGCATGTAATTGAGCAGCAGAGGGACGCGCGACGGGATGCGGAAGAGCAACTCAAGGTGCTGGTGGAAAGCAGCCCCGCCGCCATCATCACCGCGGATTCGGCGGGTTGCATCCTTATGGCGAATGATGCGGCGCATCGAATGCTGGCGCTCCAGCCGGACGCTCTTCCGGGCCAACCGATCCAACGCTATTTCCCTTCCCTTGGGAATGTCTCCCGCCAGGAAGCAACGCCACGGCTGTTTCGTACCATGATGCAATCCCGTGGACAGCGCGCGGACGGAGAAATATTTCTGGCGGAGATTTGTTTTTCGACCTATCCAACCCTGGGCGGCTCGCGTCTCGCCGCCATGATCCTGGACACGTCTGAGGAGCTTCGTAGCCAGGAGGAAAACAGCCTCCATCAGATGCTGGCAGGATCGCGCATCGCGGCGGCTGCCGTTTCGCACGAGGTCCGCAATGTGTCAGGAGCGATTGCCGTTGTGCATCAAAACCTTGCACGCAGCGGGTTGTTGTCTCAGAATAAGGACTTTGAAGCACTTGGGAATCTCCTTCAGGCGTTGGAGCGCATCGCCTCCGTCGATCTGCGGCGGTACACCGATCAGACTGCGGAGACGGATTTGATTGCAGTATTGGACGATCTGCGAATCGTTGTGGCTCCTGCCCTCAGAGAAGCCAGCATCGAAGGGAAATGGGATCTTCCCTCCGAACTCCCGGCTGTCTGGGCCGATCGGCAGAACCTCATGCAGGTCCTGCTGAACCTTACCGCAAACAGCATTCGTGCACTTACCGATCGAGACGCCGGAGCGCTTACGATCTCCGCCAGAGTTAGCGATCGCTGCGTACTGGTCGAGGTGACTGATAACGCTGGAGGAGTACGAAATCCGGACCGGTTGTTTCATCCATTTCAGCAGGAAGCGGAGGTGACAGGTCTGGGCCTGTTTCTGTCGCGTGCATTTATGCGTGCCTGTAGGGGCGAACTGCAATACAGACCGGTTCCCGACGGCTCATGCTTCACCGTCGAGATGCCGATCGTGGAACAATCCAAGAATCTCCCATGAATCCTCCCACGCGTATTTTGCTGATTGACGATCACAGTCTCTTTCGCGAAAGCCTTGTCCGACTGCTCGAATCGGAACCCAATTTGCGCGTAGTGGCGCATTGCGCCGCAATATCCGAGGCAGTGAACATTCTGCAAAGTGAACCGATCGATGTTGTCCTGCTCGACTACGATCTTGGCGAGGAACGAGGAACAGATCTGCTGCGGAAGCTTGGCGCTTGCAAAACGCAGGCCAAGGTTCTGATGGTAACGGCGGGGATGAGCGATCGCATCACCTTGGACGTGCTGAATTCCGGTGTCGCCGGGATTCTGTACAAACACAGCAACCCGGCGCAATTAGTGGAGGCGATTCGAAGTGTAGCGCGAGGCGAAATGTGGGTCGAAGGGGGCATCATTCGCACTCTGGTGTCGGGCGTAAGGGACGGGGAAACAGACACCCGGAGCACGCGGTCTCTTACATTGCGGCAGGAGCAGGTCCTTTCAGGCATCCTCGACGGTCTTACCAATAAAGAAATCGCATGGAAACTGAAGGCATCGGAGAGCTCAATCAAGGCTGTCATTCAGGAGTTGTTCCACAAGGCGGGAGTGAGAACACGCAGCCAGTTGGTAAGGATCGCCATCGAAAAACACGCCGGCGATTGGCTGAGGCGGCTAGCATAAATAACTTGAACATTTATCCTGCGAGACGCGGAGGGCGTGACAGTATCCGGTAGTTCCACTCGCCGTGAAAATCATCACGCT
>JAJZAL010000027.1 GCA_021799405.1 Acidobacteriota bacterium | reverse complement strand
ACGCCGGTGGCGATGGAAAAGGGCCTGCGCTTTGCAATCCGCGAAGGCGGACGCACGGTCGGCGCCGGCACCATCACCGAGATCCTCGAGTAGCAGGGCGAAGAGAGTGAAGGCCGGTTTGCAGCGCGAGCTAGCAGACCGGCCGCAAGTAAGCGAGTGAACCAGTCGCCGGGATGGCAAGTTCCGGGACTCAGGAAGATACGGACATGGTTGGACAGAGAATACGCATCCGGTTGAAGGCTTACGATTATCGGGTGCTGGACACCTCGACGGGGGAGATTGTGGATACGGCCAAGCGCACGGGCGCGCAGGTTGCCGGGCCCATCCCGCTACCCACGGTCAAGAACAAGTATTGCGTGCTGCGTTCGCCGCACGTGGACAAGAAATCGCGCGAGTCGTTTGAGATTCGCACGCACAAGCGGCTGATCGACATTCTCGAGCCGACCCAGCAGACAGTGGATGCGTTGATGCGTCTGGACCTGCCAGCCGGTGTGGATGTGGAGATCAAGGCGTTCGAGAAGTAGATCGTTGGTGATCGGCAGCTGGTTGATAGCCGGCCACCGAGAACTGCAAGCTAGCCCGGCAGTGCGCTGCATGGCGGTGCATGATGAGGAGATGAGAAATGGCAGTTACAGGAATTCTGGGTAAGAAGATCGGCATGACCCAGGTGTTTGACGATAAAGGCGAGGTGCACCCGGTGACAGTGCTGCAGGCCGGACCATGCGTCGTCACGCAACTGAAGACCGCCGCGAAGGACGGCTACGACGCCGCGCAGATTGGCCTGGTGGAGTTTGTGAAGGCCTCGAAGGTGACCAAGCCGATGGCGGGCCACTTTGCGAAAAGCGATGTCGCGCCGGTCCGGTTGACGAAGGAAGTCGAAGTGGAGCCCTCCAAGGTGAGCGGGGACGGCGAAGCTCCGTTGAGCGTGAAGCCGGGTGACCGCGTTCTGGTGGACATCTTCGCGGATGAGAAGTTTGTGGATGTGATCGGCACCAGCAAAGGCCGAGGATTTTCGGGCGTCGTTCGCCGTCACGGTTTTGGCGGTGGTCCGAAGTCGCACGGGCATATGTTCCAGGTGCAGGGCTCGATTGGCGCTTCATCGTTTCCGTCGCGTGTTTTTCCGGGGCAGCGCATGCCGGGCCACTACGGTACGGACCGGGTGACGGTGCGCAACCTTCGGATTCGCGGGATCGATCTGGATGAGAACCTGCTGCTGGTCGAGGGCGCGGTTCCGGGACCGCGGGATGGATATGTGCTGATTTCGAAGGCGAAGGCTCCGCCGCGCGAGCGCCGTGGATTCTCGGGCGGGGGCACGGTCGATCCGCTGAAGGCTTCGAAGAAGGCCAGCGCCAAAAAGAAGTAGAAGCGGCGAAGTTGAGCAGGGGCGCCGTTGGGGCGCAGGGAATGCAAGATTTGGAAGCAGCCTAAGGCGTCGATCGCCGGTTCGCTGCAAGAAGAGAAGACAATGGCAAACGTTGACGTTTTGGATCTCGGTGGAAAGAAAGTCGGCTCTCTGGAGTTGGCCGACGATCTGTTTGCGCCGAGCGAAGTGAATGAGGCGCTGCTGTGGGAGGCGGTGAAGCACTACCGCGCTTCGCTGCGCCAGGGGACGCATGCCACCAAGAACCGGAAGCTGGTATCCGGTTCGGGCAAGAAGCTTTGGAAGCAGAAGGGGACGGGCCGTGCGCGTATCGGCTCGGTTCGCTCGCCGCTGTGGCGGCATGGCGGCACGGTGCATGGACCGCAGCCGCGGTCTTATGACTATGCTTTCCCGAAGAAGAAGCTGCTCGGTGCGCTGCGTTCGGCGGTGGCCGCGAAGCTGGCCGACGGCAAGCTGACCGTGGTGGAGAGCCTGGAACTGAAGGAGCCGAAGACCAAGCTGTACCGCTCGGCGCTGGACAAGCTGGAAGCCAACCGCAGCACGCTGCTGGTGGAGACCAGCCAGTCGCTGAGCGAGAACCTGATTCTTGGCTCACGGAATCTCGATAACGTGGAACTGGTGCTCAACAGCGAAGTGCATCCGTATGATTTGTTGCGCTACGAGCGGGCGATCTTTTCACGGGCGGCGATGGAGAAGCTGCAGGAGTCGCTGATGAAGACGGTCTCCCGACGCAGAAAGGCTGAGGTGGCCTAATGCCGACGACTTATGATGTGATCCGGCGTCCGCTGATTACCGAGCGCGCACTGACGGTGAAGGAAGTAGAGAACACGCTGGTATTTGAAGTGGCCAGCAAGGCAACGAAGACCGAAGTGAAGCAGGCGGTTGAGGCTCTCTTCAAAGTGAAGGTTGCCAATGTGCGGACTGCGAATTACGCGGGCAAGGAACGCCGTCGCGGTCGCTTTACCGGGTATCGTCCGGACTGGAAGAAGGCGTATGTGCGCCTGGCTCCGGGACAGAAGATGCCGGAGTACGTGAACAGCCTGTAAGGGCAGTCTTTCGCTACCAGCTTTCAGCTATTAGCCGGCTGGTTTGCAGGGTTGGAGTTGGGTTTAAGAGTAATTGGAACAAGCTGGAGGCGGATGACAGAGAGTCATTTGCGGAAGGCTGGAAGCTAAGAGCTAATTATGCCGATTAAGACATATCGACCGATCACGCCGACGCTTCGATTTCAGACGACGCTGGTCAACGACGACATCACGACCGATAAGCCGCACAAGCCGCTTCTGGTCGCGAAGGTCCGGACGGGCGGACGCCGGAATTCGGGCGACCTGACCATCCGTCATCACGGCGGCGGGCACAAGCAGAAGCTGCGCCTGATCGACTTCAAGCGCGACAAGTTTGGAATTCCGGGCCGTGTGGCGACGATTGAGTATGATCCGAACCGCTCGTCGCGGATTGCGCTGATTCACTATGTGGATGGCGAGAAGCGCTACATCCTGCAGCCGGTTGGCCTGAAGGTGGGGCAGACGATCATGAGCGGTCCGGAAGCGGACATCCTGGTTGGCAACGCGCTGCCGCTCAAGAACATTCCGGCCGGTACGACGGTGCATAACGTGGAGCTTCGTCCGGGGAAGGGCGCGCAGATGGTGCGCTCAGCGGGAGCGTCAGCGCAGCTGGTGGCGAAGGAAGGCGATTATGCGCTCCTGAAGCTGCCTTCCGGCGAAACGCGGCGCGTGTTGATCAACTGCATGGCGACGGTGGGTCAGGTGGGCAACACAGATCACGAGAACGTGACGATCGGCAAGGCTGGACGCAACCGCTGGAAGGGCATTCGTCCGACGAACCGGGGCGTAACGATGAATCCGGTGGATCACCCGCACGGCGGCGGCGAGGGCAAGACCTCGGGCGGCCGTCACCCGGTGACTCCGTGGGGCCAGCCGACGCGCGGCTACAAGACGCGGAACAACAAGCGGACGGATTCGTTTATTGTGAACCGCCGCGGCAAGTAAGGAAGGCAGCTACCAGCTTTTAGCCGTTCGCTTCTAGCCAGGTAGCAGCCGGATGAAGTCTGGTTATTCACGCTCTGAGGAAGAGCTAAGAGCTAACAGCTAGAAGCTAGTAGCTAACGAGGTTTTGAATGGCACGGTCGACAAAGAAGGGTCCTTTCATTGACGGGCACCTGATGGTGAAAGTGGAGGCAATGAATCAGGCGAATGACCGCAAGGTGATTCGCACCTGGTCGCGCCGCTCGACGATTCACCCCGAGATGGTGGGGCACACGATTGCTGTCCACAATGGGAAGAAGTTCGTTCCCGTCTATGTGACGGAAAACATGGTGGGTCATAAGCTGGGCGAGTTTGCCCCGACGCGGACCTTTAAAGGGCACGCTGCTAAGGCCGAATCGGCCTCGCGGGCTCGATAAGAGAAGAGGAATCAGGGTAAGCCAATGCAACTGGAAACACGGGAATTCCGGGCCGAAGCGCGATTCCAGCGGGTATCTCCGCAGAAGGCGCGTCTGGTGCTCGAACTGATCAAGGGCCGAGGCGTCGAAGAGGCGTTGCACACGGTGGCCTTTACGAAGAAGGCAGTGGCTCCGCTGGTGGAGAAGGTGCTGCGTTCTGCGGTTGAGAACGCGAACTACCTGAGCCAGGAGCAGGGGCTGGATTTGGATGTGGACAACCTGTACGTGAAGCAGGCCGTCGCGAACGAAGGGCCGCGGATGAAGCGGATCCGTCCGGCTCCGATGGGGCGGGCTTACCGCTATCAGCGCCGGCTGGCGCATATTGTGATTTCGGTGGCCGAGCGCGCAGGCGGCGAGTCGCTAGTGGAGCGCGTGGAAGCTGAGCCGGCGGTCAAGCCGGCAAAGAAGGCTGCCAAGAAGGCGGCGAAGAAGGCTCCTGCGAAGAAGGCAGCAGCCAAGAAGACGGCCGCGAAGAAGGCGGCACCGCGGGCAAAGAAGTCCGCTGAGAAGAAGTAAAGGATCGAGGAGACTATGGGACAGAAAGTCCATCCTTACGGATTTCGGCTCGGAGTAAACAAGCCATGGCGTTCGCGCTGGTTTGTGGAGCGTGACTACGACAAGCTGCTGGTTGAGGACGTGCACCTGAAGCGTGAGCTGAAGGAGAAGTTGAAGTCTGCCGGCGTGAGCTCTGTGGAAGTGGAGCGGCCGGGCAACAAGCTTCGGCTGATCATTCGCACGGCTCGTCCGGGCATCGTGATTGGCCGCAAGGGCGCCGAGATCGAGAAGCTGAAGGGTGATCTGCAGAAGCGGACGAACCGTGAGGTCTTTATCGACATTCTCGAAGTGAACAAGCCGGAGCTGGACGCGCAGCTGATTGCCGAGAATATTGCGCTGCAACTGGAGAAGCGCGTGGGCTTCCGGCGGGCGATGCGCAAGGCTGTGGATTCGGCGCTGCGTTTTGGCTGCAAGGGGATCAAGGTGCGCGTATCGGGCCGTTTGAATGGGAACGAAATTGCCCGTTCGGAGTGGTACCTGCAGGGCCGTCTGCCGCTGCACACGTTGCGGGCCGATATTGATTACGGCTTTGCCGAGGCGCGGACGACCTATGGCGTGATTGGCGTGAAGACCTGGGTGTACCGCGGAGACATTTACCAGCAGCGCCGGCGGGAACCGCAGGCGACGGTGGGAACGACGGTATTTTAGGGTTGTCAGTGGACAGTCGCCAGTCCCCAGTGAGGGAAGAAGTGATTGGACTGGGGACTGATAACTGAGAACTGGAAACTAGCTAGAAGGTTTGAGGGTTTCATCATGTTGATGCCAAAGAAGGTCAAGTATCGCAAGCAGCAGCGGGGTCGCATGCGCGGCAAGGCGTGGCGCGGCAGCGAGCTGTCATTTGGCGACTATGGCCTGAAAGTCCTGGAGTGCGGATACATTACCGACCGGCAGATTGAAGCCAGCCGTGTGGCGATGACCCGCTTCATCAAGCGTGGCGGCAAGATCTGGCTGCGTCTGTTTCCTGACAAGCCAGTGACCAAGAAGCCGGCCGAAACCCGTATGGGCAAGGGCAAGGGCGCACCGGATCACTGGGTTGCGGTGGTGCGTCCCGGCAAGGTGCTTTTTGAGATGGAAGGCGTGAGCCCGGAAATAGCGCAGGAGGCGATGCGCCTGGCGGCGCAGAAGCTGCCGCTGAAGACCCGGTTTGTGCAGCGTCACGATGTGAAGGCGACGGTAGTCGCCAAATAAGCAGAGATTGTGGATACCCGGCCCAGGGTGGGCCGGAGTCCCGGAGATGAGAAGAGGCAATGGAAATCGAGAAGATTCGCAATCTGAGCGACGAGGAACTCAGAGTCGAGGAGGGCAAGGCGCGGGAGCAGATCTTCCGGCTGCGCTTTCAGATGAAGCTGGGCCAGACCGAGGGCGTGAAGAAGCTGCGTGAGTTGAAGAAGGACGTGGCCAAGATGCAGACCATCACGCGTGAGCGGGCCCTGGGTGTTCGCGGTGCTGCTCCTCTGGCGGGGGCGAGTGTAGAAGCGAAGTCCGGCACGAAGACGCGGCGGACGCGGAAATCGAAAAAGGAGGCGCTCTAAGCCATGGCAGACGCGCAACAAGAAGTGCAGACGCAGGCCGCGGGCCAGTCGCGCCGTAACGAGAAGGTTGGGCAGGTGGTTTCGACCAAGATGCAGAAGACGATCGTGGTCGAGGTCGAAATGCGCAAGGCGCACTCGAAGTACAAGCGGATTGTTCGCAACAGCAAGAAGTTCTACGCGCACGATGCGGAGAACTCGGCGCGGGTCGGCGACATGGTTCGCATTCGCGAGACCCGGCCGCTGAGCAAGCTGAAGCGGTGGAATCTGGAAGAGATTATCCGGCGCTCGGCGCTGACCGATCAGGAAGCCGGTACCGATGTCGAGGTTGCGGGCCAGTAATCCGCCGAAGGAAGAGGAGATAGAACAATGGCAGTACAGATGAGGACCATGCTCGAGGTCGCGGATAACTCCGGCGCCCGCAAGTTGCAGATGATCCTTCCCCTCGGTGGCTCGACCGGTCTGAAGGCCGGGCTGGGCGATGTGATTACCGCCGCGGTCAAGGAATCGTCGCCGGATGGACAGGTGAAGAAGGGCAAGGTGGTGAAGGCTGTGATTGTGCGCACGCGCAAGGAATCGCGCCGCCGCGATGGGACCTACATCCGCTTTGACTCGAACGCGGCTGTGCTGATCAATGAAGCCGGCGAGCCGGTAGGGACGCGCGTTTTCGGGCCGGTGGCTCGTGAGTTGCGCGAGAAGAAGTTCTTGAAGATTGTTTCGCTCGCTCCGGAAGTTCTGTAATCCGGACGCGAAGTAAAGGGAAGAGTGATGCCGAGTTTGAATATTCGCCGCAACGACCAGGTGGAAGTCATTGCCGGCAGCGATAAAGGGAAGCGTGGCCGCGTGCTGCGTGTGCTCCCGGATGCGAGCCGGGTGGTGGTGGAGAACATTCGCGTAGCGAAGAAGCATGTTCGTCCGAATCCGCAGCAGAACATCAAGGGTGGAATCGCCGAGCAGGAGCAGCCGATTCACATTTCGAATCTGATGCTGGTTTGCCCGAACTGCGGGCGTACGCGCGTGGGCCACAAGCTCGAGGGCGAGCAGAAGGTGCGTGTCTGCAAGAAGTGCGGGCAGACGCTGTCAACGAAGAAGTAGGAAACGGAAACCGTGGGCCTGGAGGCCCGCGAAGATTGCACCCGCAACGGTAGACGGCGAGAAGCCAATCCGAGACCGGGGACGAGGTTAAGAAACGCAATGGCAGCAAGACTAAGAGAGAGATATTACAAGGAAATCCGTGCCGCGCTCCAGACGGAGCTTGGGCTGGAGAATGTGATGGCCGTGCCGCGCATCGAGAAGATTGTGCTGAACATGGGCCTGGGCGAAGCGACGCAGAACTCGAAGCTGCTGGATCCGCTGGTGGCGGACCTGGCGGCGATTGCCGGACAGAAGCCGGTAACGACGCGGGCGAAGAAGTCGGTTGCGGCGTTCAAGGTACGCGAGGGCATGCCCATCGGCGCCATGGTGACGCTGCGGGGCGACACGATGTACGAATTTCTGGACCGGTTGATTTCGGTTGGCTTGCCGCGGGTACGCGATTTTCGCGGTGTTTCGACGAAGAGCTTTGACGGCCGCGGCAACTACACGCTGGGTGTCCGCGATCAGCTGATTTTCCCGGAGATCGATATCTCGAAGGTTGAGAAGCTGAAGGGAATGAACATCACCATTGTGACGTCGGCCAAGGACGACAATTCGGCGCGCGCCCTGCTGCGGCAGTTCGGCGTGCCGTTCCGCCAGACCGCGTAAGGGAGCTAAGAGATTTATGTCCACGATTGCAAAGAAAGTCAAAGACGAGCGGAAGCCGAAGTTCAAGAGCCGGCAGCACAACCGTTGCAAGCTTTGCGGGCGTCCGCGCGGTTTTCTGCGGAAGTTCGGCATTTGCCGTTTGTGCTTCCGCCAGCTGGCGCTCAAGGGAGATATTCCCGGCGTTGTGAAGTCGTCCTGGTAAGGAATTTCCGCGCAGATAAGAGGCGCGGGTGACAGATTTGGCGGTACCCGGAAGCGGGGTCGCCGTTAGACATCTTCGCTGGTTCTCTGCGCTGCGGAGCGAACGGGAGATGAAGGAGAAACGATGAGTTTGACCGATCCGGTAGCAGATTTTCTGACGCGTATTCGCAACGCGATCCGCGCGCGTCACCAGAAGCTGGATGTTCCGGCCTCGAAGCTGAAGACAGAGATTGCCCGCATTCTGAAGGAAGAGGGCTACATTGCCAACTACAAGACGTCGGAAGAGAACGGCCGCGCCGTGCTCCGCGTGTACCTGAAGTATGGCTCGAACAATGAGGCGGCGATTCGGGATCTCTCGCGTGTATCGCGTCCCGGTTGCCGTGTATACGTGGGCCGTGATGAGATCAAGCGCGTGCAGGGCGGGCTGGGGATCAGCATCATCACGACGCCGCGCGGAGTGATGACAGGCCGTCAGGCGCGGCGCGAAGGCGTCGGCGGAGAGATTCTCTGCGAGGTCTGGTAAGGACTACGCGTTGGGCGAACCGCGCCTATGGCGTCATTTGCCGCAGGTTGGGCAGGATGAGCCCGCGCTGATGGCGGGGTAGAAGGTTAGCAGGAAGGGGCGGGAAAAACCCGCCACGGCTGCAGTGGAACGAAGCCCAGAAGGGCGTCGGGACTCGCAAGCCATGAAGGATTGAAGGCATGTCGCGTATTGGAAACAAGCCGATTCCGTTGCCGGCGGGCGTGAAGTACACGCACACGGGAACGAAGGTTGTGGTGGAAGGCCCGAAAGGGAAGATTGAACAGGTAGTTCCTGCCGGGATCAAGCTGGAGACAAGCGACGGGCACCTGCAAACGGTGCGCGAGAACGACTCGCAGGCGGCTATACACGGCCTGACGCGGGCGCTGGTGGCGAACGCAGTGCATGGCGTGACGCAGGGCTGGTCGAAGGAACTCGACATTGTCGGCATTGGATACCGTGCCGAGATGAAGGGCAAGGACACGGTGGTCTTCACGCTGGGTTATTCGCATCCGATTGAGTTTCCGATACCGAGCGGGATTTCGGTGGCGATTGATCCGAAGCAGACCCGCGTGACGGTGACGGGGATCGACCGGCAGAAGGTTGGCCAGGTGGCGGCCGATATGCGGGCGTTGCGCAAGCCTGATCCATATAAGAACAAGGGCGTGCGTTACGTGGATGAGAAGCTGAAGAAGAAGGCCGGCAAGAGCGGCGCGAAGTAAACCGAACGGGGCCGCGGGGCGGCTCCGCTGATAGGAAGGGAATATGATTCCGCAGATTCAACGCAATGTCATTCGCAAGCGCGTTCACACCCGTATCCGGGAGCGCATTCAGGGTACATCGGAGCGTCCGCGCCTCAATGTTTACCGCTCGCTGAACCACATCTATGCGCAGGTGATCGACGACAGCAAGGGCCGTACTCTGGTTTCCGCTTCGACGATTGCCGACAAGATCAAGACGGGTGGGAACCTGGCAGCCGCGAAGGAAGTGGGCAAGCTGGTGGCCGAGCGAGCGAAGGAAAAGGGCATCACGAAGGTGGTATACGACCGTGGTGGCTACTTGTACCACGGGCGCGTGAAGGCACTGGCCGATGCGGCGCGCGAGGCGGGCCTCGAGTTCTAAGCTGGATTTTCAAAGGTTGCAGGGCGGCATGAATGCCGGCCCGAAAGGAATCAGGAAGCAATGGCAACAATCAGAAAGAAGCTGGACGCCGGGCAGTACAACCTGAAGGATCAGGTTGTATCGATCAACCGCGTCACGAAGGTCGTGAAGGGCGGCAAGAACATGTCGTTTGCCGCGCTGGTGGTCGTGGGCGACCCGGCTGCCGGGGTGGTTGGCTACGGTTCGGGCAAGGCGAAGGAAGTGCCGCAGGCGATTCGCAAGGGAATTGAGTCGGCGAAGAAGAACCTGGTGCGCGTGCATCTGACCGAGACGACGATTCCGCATCGCGTGCTGGGACGGTTCGGTTCCGGGCAGGTGCTACTGAAGCCGGCGCCGGAAGGCACAGGCGTGATTGCCGGCGGCGCAGTGCGCGCGGTGATGACTTCGGCGGGCGTACAGAACGTGCTGACCAAGAGCCTGGGCACGGCGAATCCGCACAACGTGATCAAGGCCACATTTGATGCGCTGACCCAGCTGCGTGACCGCGAAGAGGTTGCGGCGCTGCGCGGCAAGCAAGCGCAGGAGCTTTAATTCATGGCAGAGAAAGCAAAGATCCGCATTCAGTATTACCGGTCGGTGATTCAGGCGCCGGAGAAGCACAAGAAGGTCGTGAAGGGCCTTGGCTTTACGCGGCTGAATCAGATTGTGGAGCGCGAGGATACGCCGTCGATTCGCGGCATGGTCCTGAAGGTTCCGCACCTGGTACGCATTGTTGAGTAGTTGACAGTAGACCTTGTCAGCGCCCAGTTTCTGATGACTGACAACTGATAACTGGCGACTTTTAAAGAAAAGCGAGTCGGCCGCGACGATACCGGCCGGCGTTAGCGAGGGGAATCATGAATCTTTCGAATCTTCGGGCACCGAAGAAGGCAAATCGGAATCGCAAGCGCGTGGGCCGCGGCATGGGGTCGGGCCACGGCAAGACGTCCACGCGTGGACACAAGGGCCAGGGATCGAGGTCTGGATCGAGCCTGATGCGCGGCTTTGAAGGCGGCCAGATGCCGCTGCACCGCCGTCTGCCGAAGCGCGGCTTCACGAACATTTTCCGCACCGAATACACGGTGCTGAACCTGTCGCGGCTGGAAGAGTTGAACGAGAGCGAACTGACGCTGGATGCGTTTATCGCCAAGGGACTGCTGGCCAAGCGAGGTGAGCTGCTGAAGATTCTGGGCAACGGCGAGGTGACGAAGGCGATCACCGTGCATGCGCACAAGTTTTCGAAGTCCGCGCAAGAGAAGATTGAGAAGGCGGGCGGCAAGGCAGTCGTTGTCGCCTGAGCGACTTTTGACTAAGGAACATGCCGTTTCCCGCGGGAACGGTTAGGATAGGTACCAAGCTCCCATGTTTGAAAAGTTCGCGAATATCTTCAAGGTTCCGGACCTGCGCAAGCGGGTTCTGTTCATGCTGGCCATGATGGCGGTTTACCGGCTGGGTGCGTTCATTCCGACGCCCGGCGTGAATGCGCATGCGCTGGAACAGTTCTTCAACCAACAAGGCGGTTCGTCGCTGGGGCTGGTGAATCTGTTCAGCGGCAACAACCTTCGCCGCATGACCGTATTTGCGCTGGGCATTATGCCCTACATCACCGCCTCGATTATCTTTCAGCTGCTGACAGTGGTGTATGAGCCGCTGAAGAAGCTGCAGGATCAGGGGGAATTGGGCCGCCGCAAGATCACGCAATGGACCCGGTACGTCACGGTGGGACTGGGCGTGGTGCAGTCGGCGGCGATCGCGATTGCGCTTTCGCACGGCTCGACGGGCAATAAGCTTGTGCTGGATCCTGGCATCGGGTTCATCCTGATGACGATTCTGACGCTGACGGCCGGGACGACCTTTGTGATGTGGCTGGGCGAGCAGATCACCGACCGTGGCATCGGCAACGGCATGAGCTTGCTGATTTTCGCCGGTATCGTCGTGGGACTGCCGGGCGGCATCGCGGACCTGGTGCAAACGGCGCAGCAGTCGAAATTTGGCGCATTTACGATTCCGGCGCTGATTCTGCTGGTGATTGGGATGCTCGCCGTAGTGGCGTTTATTGTGTTCGTGGAGCGCAGCGAGCGGCGGATCCCGGTGCAGTACGCGAAGCGGATCGTAGGCCGGAGGCTGATGGGCGGGCAGTCGACGCATCTTCCGCTGCGCGTGAACTCCGGCGGCGTGATGCCGATCATCTTTGCGGCCTCGGTGTTGTCGGCTCCGCTGTTGTTTGCGAATGCAGCGTTTGTGAAGAACAGCGATTTCCTGAGCCGCATTGCGAATGCTCTGCAGCCGGGCGAGCCCTGGTACGAGTTTCTGTATATCGTTGCGATTGTTTTCTTTGCGTACTTTTACATTTCGATCGTGTTCCGTCCAGACGACATTGCGGACAACATGCGCAAGTATGGCGGCTTTATTCCCGGTATCCGGCCCGGCAAGAAGACTTCAGATTTCGTTAACGACATTCTGACGCGCATCACGCTGGTGGGTGCGATCTACCTTTGCGTGGTGGCGATTATTCCGCAGTTTCTGATCAGCGGTATTCACCTGAATCACCTGTGGCTGGTGGGCTCGCTGTTTGAGCGAATGCCGTTGTGGGTGACCAATGGTCTGGGGTTCAACTTCTACTTTGGCGGCACCTCGCTTCTGATCGTTGTGGGTGTAGCGATGGATACGGTGAACCAAATCGAGTCGCAGCTCATCATGCGGCACTATGAAGGCTTTTCTCCGCGCAGCCGCACGCGCGGACGGCGGGCATGGTAGTGGCCTCAGCGAACGCCAGCGCCGGATCCGCGGCGGAGGCGGCCGGTCATTTGACGCCAGGGCCGATTCTGCTGCTGGGAGCTCCGGGAGTGGGCAAGGGAACTCAGGCCAAAGGGCTTGTGAAGGCGTGGGGGATTCCGCAGATCTCGACAGGCGACCTGCTTCGCTCGAACGTGGAGCGGGGGACGGAAGTGGGGAAGCAGGCCAAGGAACTGATGGACCGGGGCGAGCTGGTGCCGGACGAGCTGGTGAACCGGATGGTGGCGGAGAGGTTGAAGGAGCCGGATACGGCCCGGGGCTATATCCTGGATGGATTTCCGCGGACACTGGGGCAGGCGAACTGGCTGGATGGGCATCTGGGGGCGCAGGCGGGCACTTTGCCGGTGATTGCGATCAGTATTCAGGTGAGCTACAATCAACTCTTGCGCCGTATTACGGGACGGCGCATCTGTCCTGTCTGCAAGACCATCTATAACACGTATTTGCAGCCCCCCAAGGTAGATGGAATTTGTGACAAGGATGGCGCACAACTGGTGCGCCGCTCCGATGATTCTAAGGAAGTGTTTGACGAGCGGATGCGTGCGTACGAATCCCTGACAGCTCCAGTGGTTGAGCATTACCGCAAGCTGGGGCGGTTTGAAGAAGTGGACGGCGAGTTGGAAGTGGGTGCCGTGACTGCCGGGATTATGACGGCTATAGCGAGGCTCAGGGGTTAGCCGGATGGCCATCATGATCAAGTCGCCGCAGGAGATTGAGAAGATGCGGCGCAGCGGGCAGGCGGTCCGCGAAATTCTGGAGTATGTGCGCGGGCTGGTGAAGCCGGGCATGACCACGATGGATCTGGAGAACGCGGCGGCGGCCCGGATGCATGAGATGGGCGTGAAGCCGGCGTTCAAGGGTTACCGCGGATATCCTGCCGTGCTTTGCACCTCAGTCAACAGCGAGGTGGTGCACGGGATTCCTTCGGCGGAGCGGGTGCTTCGCGAGGGCGACATCGTTTCGATCGACACGGGAGTGGTGATCGATGGGTATTACGGGGATTCGGCGACGACTGTGGCCGTCGGCGAGAAGGTGAGTCCCCGGACGCAGAAGCTGCTGGCAGTGACGAAGAAGTCGCTGCAGTGCGGGATTGAAGCAGTACGTGCCGGCGCGACGCTGGGAGACATTGGCGCAGCGGTACAGGAGGCAGTGGAAGCGGAAGGTTTTAGTGTGGTGCGGGAGTTTGTGGGGCACGGGATTGGAACCCGGCTGCATGAAGATCCGCAGGTCCCGAATTACGGCCGGCGCGGCCAGGGGCAGAAATTGAAAGAGGGCATGGTGCTTTGCATTGAGCCGATGGTGAATGCGGGCAAGCCCGGAGTCCAGGTGCTGGACGATGGTTGGACGGCGGTGACCGAGGATGGGAGCATGAGCGCCCACTTTGAGCACACGATAGCCGTGACGGCGGACGGCGCATTGATTTTGACGCAGTAAGCTTGCCGGCTTTGAGGGCCGGCAGAAACAGGCAGGCAATTTGTCGAAAGAAGACGCGATTGAGGTCATGGCGACGGTATCGGAAACGTTGCCGAATGCCATGTTCCGGGTGAAGCTGGAGAATGGGCACGAAGTTCTGGCTCATGTTTCCGGGCGGATGCGGAAGAATTTCATCCGGATTTTGCCGGGTGACCGGGTTGCGGTAGAGCTGAGCCCGTATGACTTGAATCGCGGGCGGATTGTCTACCGGTATAAATAAGCGAACAGTTTTCAGTCCTCAGTCCCCAGTGGGACCTATCGGGACTGACAACTGATAACTGGTAACTTGGGATTGTTTTATGAAGGTTCGTGCATCAGTCAAGAAGATTTGCGATAAGTGCAAGGTGATCCATCGCCGTGGTGTGGTGCGGGTGATCTGCGAAAACGCAAAGCACAAGCAGCGCCAGGGCTGACCTGGAGGAGCTTGTGGAGGGAGTCACGCCTGCTAGCGCAGGCAGGGGCTAGTTAGCCGGAAAGGCTTGCGATGAACCCCGACTCAAAGCCGCCAAAGCCGAAGCCGGCGGAGGCATAACCCGTTCCGGAGAGAGAAAACCGGGACCTACGAAGGGCAAACTATGGCACGTGTTGCTGGCGTCGATCTGCCTCGTAACAAGCAGGCTCGGATCGCGCTTACGTATATTTACGGGATCGGCAACCCTCGTGCGCTGAAGATTCTGGAAGCTGCGAACGTTGATCCGTTCAAGAAGGTTCAGGATCTCGGCGAGGATGAGGTGAACCGCATCCGTCAGGTCATCGAAGCGGAAGGCCAGGTGGAAGGCGACCTGCGCAAGGACGTGACGATGCACATCAAGCGCCTGATTGAAATTCAGTCGTATCGCGGACTCCGGCATCGCAGGAGCCTGCCGGTTCGCGGTCAGCGTACTCACACCAATGCCCGCACCCGCAAGGGTCCGCGCCGTGGCACCGTGGCGGGTAAGAAGAAAGCGACGAAGACCTAATGGCAAAAGCAAAGCAGACCGCGGGAAAGGCCGCGAAGAGCAAAAAGTTCAAGAAGCGGGAACGAAAGAACGTTCCTTATGGCCTGGTGTTCATTCAGGCATCGTTCAACAACACGATTGTGACGATCACCGACGGGCAGGGCAACACGCTTTCGTGGAAGAGTTCGGGATCTCTGGGCTTCCGCGGGTCGCGTAAGGGCACTCCGTTTGCCGCCCAGCAGGCCGCGATCAATGCCGCGAATATGGCGCGCGATCATGGCCTGCGCTCCGTGGATGTGCGCGTGAGCGGGCCTGGTTCAGGCCGCGAGTCGGCGGTTCGTGCGCTGGCAGTGGCGGGGCTCGAAGTTCGCTCGATTCGCGACGTCACGCCGATTCCGCACAACGGCTGCCGCCCGCCGAAGCGGAGGAGAGTGTAAGAAGCAGCTATTGGGCTCCAGCTCTTAGCTTTTCGCTGGGAGCTGGAGGCTAACAGGTTGTAAACTAAAGAATGGGAAGTGATCGAGCTCCCCTGCTTCCGGCTAACGGCTGGAAGCTAAACGGACCGGGAAGAAACGCTGTGCTGCGCGTAAACCGGTCGTCACCTGAAGTTGAGGAGAGAAGAGTTTGGCACGTTATACAGGAGCAGTGTGTCGCCTTTGCCGTCGTGACGGCATGAAGCTTTTTCTGAAGGGCACGAAGTGTTTTACGGACAAGTGCCCGATCGAGAAGCGCAACTTTGCCCCCGGCCAGCATGGCCGCGACCGCAAGGCCAAGATCGTGGGCTACGGCCTGCAGCTGCGTGAAAAGCAGAAGGCGAAGCGTATTTACTTCACCCTTGAAGGACAGTTCCGGGATTACTATGAGAAGGCCTCGCGCAAGCAGGGCGTGACCGGCGAATTGCTGATTCAGCAGCTTGAGTGCCGCCTGGACAACATTGCGTTCCGGCTGGGTTTTGCGACTTCGCGCCGGCAGGCGCGGCAGGTGGTGCGCCACGGTCACGTCGAGGTGAACGGCCGCAAAGTGAACATTCCCTCGTACCAGGTGAAAGTGGGCGACGTGATCAAGGTTCGCGAGAACAGCGCGAAGCTGCCTGTGATCGAGATGGGCCGCGACCTGGCGAGCGGCCAGCCGACTCCGGCATGGCTCGAAGTGGATCACCAAAACCTGACGGGCAAGCTGATTGCGTTGCCGAAGCGTGAGGAAGTGAACCTGCCGGTCAACGAGCAGCTGATCGTCGAACTGTATAGCAAGTAATCTGGAAGTTTTCAGTTATCAGTCCACGGTCCCCAGTTGGTCTTATGGCTTCTGGGGGCCGCAACAACAATCGTCAACCGCGAGCCGCGTGAGAGCGCGGAATTTCAATGATCAGAGAGGAAACAGGCACAGCCGTTGCAGGGTGCTTCGCGGCGTTTGCTGTGCATGGAGAGTGAATCGATATGCTTTGGAGAGGATTTCAAAAGCCCAAGCGTCTGGTGGTAGATCCGGAGACGCTCACCGAAAAGTACGGCAAGTTCAGTGCTCAGCCATTCGAGCGCGGCTTCGGCACCACGATCGGCAATGCGCTGCGGCGTACGCTGCTCTCCTCGATTGAGGGTGCGGCGGTGACCGCGGTGAAGATCGAGGGCGTTCTGCATGAGTTTCAGTCGATCCCCGGTGTCGTGGAGGATGCGACGGATATCATTCTGAATCTGAAGCAGGTGCCGTTCAAGTTGAACGGAGACGGTCCGAAGGCGCTGTATGTGCGCGTGGACCAGCCGGGCGTGGTCACCTCGGGAATGATCGAGGCGGACTCGGACGTGGAAATTCTCGACAAGGGTATCTACCTCGCCACTGTGAGCGAAGGCGGAAAGCTCGAGATGGAGATGCGGTTGAAGCGGGGCCGCGGCTATGTGGGAGCGGACAAGAACTATGACAGCGATCTTGGGATTGGATTTATCCCGGTCGACTCGGTTCATTCGCCGGTTCGCAAAGTGAATTACGCGGTGGAAGCGGCTCGTCTGGGTCAGATCACCGACTACGAGAAGTTGACGCTCGAAGTGTGGACGAACGGCACGGTGCTGCCGGCGGATGCCGTGGGTCTGGCGGCGAAGCTGCTGAAGGATCACATGAGCATCTTCATCAACTTCGAGGAGGAGATCGAAGCGGAGGCTCAGGCGGAAGAAGGCCGCGTGCAGCTCAAGAATGAGAACCTGAACCGTTCGGTTGAGGAATTGGAGCTGAGCGTACGCAGCTACAACTGCCTGAAGAATGCGAATATTCAGTCCATTGGCGAATTGGTGCAGAAGACCGAAGCCGAGATGCTGAAGACGAAGAATTTCGGACGGAAGTCGCTGAACGAGATCAAGGAAATTCTGGCCCAGATGGGGCTCTCGCTCGGCATGAAAATCGATGAGAACGGAAATGCAGTGCCCGGGCCGACGAGCGTGTTGCCGGCACAGGCGCTGGCACAGAGTTACAGCCGTTTTGACGATGAGGACGACGAGGAAGGTCTCGAAGAGGACTTCCCGATGCACAACGAGACGGAAAACTTTTAACGGCAGTACCCAGTTGCCAGTGGCCAGTCGCCAGTCAAAACGGCGGGGACTGACAACTGGGGCTGAGATTCAGAGAATTCAGTCAAGAGAGATTTGTCATGCGTCATCGCAATGCAGGATACAAACTTGGGCGCAACACCAGCCATCGCCGCGCGCTGCTGCGGAACCTGGTCACGTCCATTCTGATGGAAGATCGCGTCGAGACGACTGTTACCAAGGCGAAGGCGGTGCGGCCTCACGTGGAAAAGATGATTACCCTCGGCAAGAAGGGCGATGTGCACTCGCGCCGGCAGGCGCTGGCTTTTCTGCAGACGCGGGAAGCGGTGGCGCGTCTTTTTGACACCGTGGCGCCCCGGTACGGCGACCGCAACGGTGGTTATCTGCGCATCGTGCGCAGCGGCTTCCAGCGCGGTGATGGAGCGGAGAAGGCATTCATCGAGCTGCTTGGCGCCGAGCACGAACTGGACGAGAAGCGCCAGAAGCGCGCTGAAGTTCGGGCCAAGCGCCGCGAAGAGATGCAAAAGGCGCTGGCTGAGCAGCAGGAGCAAGAGGGCGGCGAGCCCGAAGGCGGAAACGAGTAGTTTTTTTCGCACTGAAGGAAGTTTTTTTGAGCGCACCCCGATTTGGGGTGCGTTTTCTTTTCAGGCGCGCATCCACTCGGGCAGGCCCGATGCGATGGCAGCGCGGACTGCGGCCATGAGTGAGTCGCGGTCAGGATAGTCAGCGGGAGAGATGGCCTCGTGAAAGATGATGTGCGCGCGGCCACGGCGAATGGCAAGACTGCCTTTGCGCATCATCTTTTCGGTTCCGTAGATCGACACGGGGATAATCGGGACTCCGGCTTCCAAGGCGAGATAGAACGGGCCCTTCTTGAATGGCAGCAGCCGGCCGTCCGGCGAGCGGGTACCTTCGACGAAGGAGGCGACGCTGATTCCAGATTGGAGCACATCCAGGGCGGTCCGCACGCTGGCGCGCGCAGCCTCCACGTCGCCTTTGCGGTCAACAGGAATGAAGCCGGCCAGACGCATGCAATAGCCGAGGATGGGGATTTTCATCAGGGGGCGTTTGATGAAGACCGCGATGCGCACAGGGATTTCCGGCAACAGCATGACGGGGTCGAGATTGGAAAGGTGGTTGGAAAGAAAGAGGTATTTGCCTTTCCGGTTGACGCCTTCGGCGCCGGTGATGGTGGGGCGGAGGCCGGCGATTCGGATTCCGAGGCGGGCAATGCCCATGCCGCAGTGATACATGGGAGAAATGTTCCCGGTAAGCAGTGTGAACGGGACGCAGAGGATCGCCGCCGGAAGACCCAACAGGGTGTAGAAGACGACGAGTCCGAGAGAAAGGAACATGGCTCAGCCGTGATTGCCGCGATGATCAAGCGCCTGCGGCAGCTTTTCGTAGATTCCGTCGAATCCACCATTCGATAGGATGGCGATGACGTCGCCGGGACGTGCTTCGGATGTGATGGCGTCGATAATGGCGGGCACGTTTGGGATGAGTTGTGCGGGCTTGCGTTGTGCCATGAGACCTTCGATGACGCGCTCGGGTTGCAGGCGTTCTGCTTCGGGCACAGCCTGGCTCTTGAAGACCTCGGCGATGAGGACACGGTCAGCGAGGGCGAGGCTTTCGATGAGTTCCTGTTCGAAGACATTGCGGCGGAGGGTGTTGGAACGTGGCTCAAGCACGGCCCAGAGGCGTGATTCCGGATAGGCGCCGCGCAGCGCGCGCAGCGTTTCGCGGATGGCGGTGGGGTGGTGAGCAAAGTCGTCGATGATGGTGATGCCGTTGACCTCAGCCCGGACTTCGAGGCGGCGTTTCACGCTGCGGAAGGATGCCAGCGCTTCCTGAATGGCTTCGACGGGAATGTCTTGCCCGGCGGCAAGTGCGGCTGCGGCTGTTGCGTTGAAGGCGTTGTGCCGGCCTGCGAGGTTCATTTCCAGCTCTGCCCAGGGTCGGCCATGGCGCAATACGGACCACTGCATTTGGCGGCCCTTCTGGCGCAGGTTGGTGACCTGCCAGTCCGAGCCCGACTTTGCCCCGTAGAACTCCACGGGGCAGAAGGCGCGCTGGACACAGTCGCGCAGATGGAGTGAGTCGTCAAAGGCGATGATGCGGCCGTGCCGGGGCACGAGGTTCACGAGCCGCTGGAAGGCGATTTTGACGGCCTGGAGGTCGCGGTAAATGTCTGCGTGGTCGAACTCGACGTGCGTGAGAATCAACGCGTCGGGGAAGTAGTGCATGAACTTGGGGCCCTTGTCGAAGAAGGCGGTGTCATACTCGTCGCCTTCCATGAGAAAGAGGTTGCCGGGCTGGTACTGGTAGCTGGTGCCGAAGTTCTCGGCTACGCCGCCGATGAGGAAGGATGGCTTCCACCGGGGATCGCGCCGGGAGGCCACTTCGTAGATCCATGCGAGCATACTGGTCGTGGTGGTTTTGCCGTGCGTGCCGGCGATGACGAGCGAAGAACGGCCGCGCAAGAATTCTTCCTGAATGACGGCGGCCATGGAGGTGAAGCGCAGCTTGCGGTCGAGCATGTACTCAACCTCGACGTTGCCGCGCGAAATGGCATTGCCGACGATGACGAGATCGGGATGGGGCTGGAGGTTCGATTCGGAGAATGGCTCCATGATGGAAATGCCGAGGCTGTGCAGCAGTTCGGACATGGGCGGGTAGGCCGCCTGGTCGGAGCCGGTGATGCGATGACCTTTCTGCTGGAGGAGGCCGGCGAGGGAGGCCATAGCTGTTCCACAGATTCCGATGAGATGGATGTGTTTGACTTCAGACATATCTGCTTAGACCAAGACCGCCGGTTCGAGATATTGGAGTGTGGGTTCTGCTGCGAGTTGCAGCTCGGCCTCGATGCCGAATGGCAGCGTGACGTTGCCGCGCGAAACATGGCCGGAGCGCAAGCCGAATGCAATGGGCACGTGAAAGTCCGCCAGCACATCCAGTATGACGCGTTCGATGAGATCGGATTCGGCGCCGGGGGAAACGCAGTCGAGCATTTCGCCGAAGATGAAACCCTGGACGCCCTCGAATTTTCCGGCAAGGATCATTTGCCGGAGCATTCGGTCGACCTGGTAGGGCTTAGCGGCGACGTCTTCGAGGAAGAGAAGCTTGCCTTCCGTCTGCGGCGCGTAAGGAGTTCCGAGCGAGGCAGTGAGGATGCTGAGGCAGCCGCCATAGACGACGCCGCGGGCTGCGCCGGGACGCAATGTGCGCAGGCCCTGATCAGGGCCTGCATGCACGAGACCGCCAGTGATGGCGGCGTGGAAGCTGGGGTCGTCGATGCCAGCAGGACGGTCGAAGTCAGCCGCGACCATGGGGCCGTGAAAAGCGACGAGGCCGGTCTGATCGAGGAGCCAGGTCTGCACAGCGGTGAGGTCGCTATAGCCGAAAAACGGTTTGGGATGAGTTTGTATCTGATGGAGTGGTAAATTGGGGAGCAGGTAATTGCTTCCGTAACCACCACGGATACAAAATATGGCATCCACCTCTGGGTTGGCGAAGGATTCGGTGAGGTCGCGGAGGCGATTTTCGACGGAGGCGGAAAAGTAGGGCGCGTGTTTGCCGTTGGCGTGCGTGGCCAGAGCGACGCGGAAGCCGCGGTTCTGGATGGCGGCGATGCCGGCGGTGAGGCGTTCTTCCCTGGCGCTGCTGGCAGGTGCAATGATGGCGATGCGCGCATCGGGCGCGAGCGCGCGTGGCTTGAGAATGGGCCGCCGCTCAGCCAAGGAACGCCTCTCCGGTGCAGATGATTTCCGCCGGTCCCGTGAGTGTGATTTCAGATCCTTCGCCGGACCAGGCGACGGATTGCTCGCCGCCTTCTGCAATGACGGTGAGGGGCGAAGCGGCGCGTCCTGAAGCGATACTGGCGACAGCGCTGGCACAGGTGCCGGTTCCGGAAGACGTAGTGGGTCCGACGCCGCGCTCAAAGATGCGGATTGCGATGGTATTTGTAGCGAGTACGCGTACAAATTCGACGTTGGTTTGCGCGGGAAAGTCGGGATGGAAACAAATTGCCTTGCCGACCGAGCGCCAGTCGAGGCCGTGGACCTCAAAGTCGTCATCGTCGGCAAAGAGCACGAAGTGCGGATTGCCGGTGTTGACTACGTAGCCTTCGACGGCGAGGCCCTGCGGCAGCATGACCATGGCGTGACGCATGGTGGGGATGCCCATGGCGGAAGCCATCTGGAAATGCGGGCTGTTGGCGGCAACAACGCGACAGGTGCGGGGGCCGGCATCGGTTTCAAGATGGATGAGATCGCCGGCGGCGGCGTGGCTGGTGTGGGCCATCCATGCGGCGACGCAACGGGTACCGTTACCGGAAATTTCCGCGATGGAGCCGTCTGCGTTGATGAGCCGGATGCGGCCCGCGCGTTCACCTGTCTTTTCCAGCACCTCGACGCCATCCGCGCCAATGCCGGTGTGTCGGCGGCAGAGGGCGATGGCCTGATCGATTTCGCAGTCTTCCTCGACGATTAAGAAGTCGTTGCCGCAGGCATGCGCTTTTACAAATTTCATCGATCTTTCTCCATAACAGGGGCTCCATGCCGAAGGGCCGGGAATTCTGGTTACTTTGCGGTGATGCTACCATCCAGGCCGACGCGCGTCGAACGGTAGAAGTGCGCGCAGGGCTGGCCCATGGCGCAAATGACGTCGAGGCTTAGCAGGCCGCCTGGGTGCTTCTGGATGGCCTTGTAGACCGGATCACCATCAGTCGCGATGATGAACGGCGCTGCGAGCGAGGGATGCCTGAGGGCCGCATTCCAGCGGTGGTAGTCGGTTTCGTTGATGGTCCGCCGCAGGGGGATTCCTGCCATCTGGAATGCGCCGACGTGTGCGGAAGTGTAGGCCAGGATCTGTCCGTAAGGCGGAAGGGCATCGAGGGCGCGGGCGTAGGCCTTTTCGTACGGGATGCGTGTGCGCGAGTTGGCGCGGGCTTCGGCCAGCACGAGAGGGCCGGAGTGGACTTGCGCGGCACAGTCAAGGAGCACAAGGCAAAGGGCCACTGCGGTGACCAGCGGGGCCAGTGCGGGGCGATGTCTTTGCATCCAGCGCAGGACAGCGGCGAAAAAGAAGGCCACGAAGAGCGCGAAGGTGGGCAGCATTTCCATGCCATAGCGGGTGTTGTAGTACGAGTGCGGCGGCCAGACGGGGAGAAAAATGGGGACCGAACCGTAAGCGACCGAAAATGCGTAGAACGGCACAGGCATCCAGAGCAGCAGCAGCGGAAGGATTTGTTTTCCGCGCCAGAACCAGAGGGCGCAGAGAGTTCCCAGGATGCTGATGGTGAGCAGCGTATCGGCGAGTGGCATGGAAACCATGCCGAGTTCGGCAGCTTTGAGATAGTAGAGCAGCGAGATCCAGGGGCTGTGCCAGCCGGGATAGTGGGGCGCACCGGGCGGAGTGGTGCGCGCAGCAATCGCCTTAGCAGAATAGGGTCCGCGGGCGAAATAGAGCCAGTCGCCGAACTGGCGGGCGTTCCAGAGGAACCATGACCATGGCGCGGCGAGAAGCGCGGTGGAAAAGAAAGCGAACGCGCCGCCAGCGCGAGAGTTCCACGCGCGGGTTCGCCACATGAAGCCGGCGACGATGAACCACCCGATGCAAGCGAATACCCATCCATCGTAACGGGTGAGGACGGCTGCGACGAGGATGAAAGTGACGGCAATGATGCGGCGCGACGCGGCTGAGATGTTGCCTGCGGCCAGGGCACGGCCGGTTTCGACCATGAGGAGGACACCCCAGACAATTTCAGCCAGATACAGAGGTTCAGTCATGGCAGTGGTCTGCATGTAAAGCAGGCCGGGGTTGAGTCCAAAGAAGGCAACGGCGACGGCGGACATGGAGGGGTTGAGCCAGATGCGAGCCAGACGGTAAAGCCCAATGACGCTGAGCAGGTAAAACGCCATAGACGGGATGGCGCCGGCCATTCCGTTTTGCCACCAGGTCAACTTCATGGCAAAGGGCGCCATGAGGAGGTGAGGCAGGGGCAGCCACACCGAACCGAGCTGACGGATGCCAGGATTGAGCGAGTCAGTGAGGCGGCGGGCGATGCCGAGGTGCGCGACCGCATCGCCATAGAGCAGGACCATGCCGTGCGGGAAGCAATAGGCGAAGGCCAACACGGAGGCCAGCGCCGCGAGCAGAGCTACGAAGATGGTTTCCTGCCGCAGTTCTGCCGCGTTGAGCTGGTCAGTCGAGGTGCGAGAGTTGGCGGAGGGTTTCAAACCGTTCCTCGATCTCTTTGGGATCAAGCTGCGCGAGCCGTTCGGTACCGAAGCGCTCGACCGCGAAGGAGCCCATGACGCCACCATAGAACAATGCCTTCTTGAAGACAGCAGGTGTCAGATCGGGCTGCGAGGCGATGTAGCCGAAGAAGCCGCCGGCAAAGGAGTCCCCGGCGCCGGTGGGATCGACAACTTCCGCGAGCGGCATGGCCGGCGCACGGAATGGGATGGCGACATGGTTTTCCTGAGAGGAGAAGGACTTTTCGCTAAAGAATGCGCTTGCGCCGTATTCGCCGTGCTTCACGATGAGCGTTCTGGGGCCCATTTCGAGAACGTTTCTGGCCGCGCGCACAAGGTTGGTATCTTTTCCGAGCATCTTCGCTTCGGTGTCGTTGATGAGCAGCGCGTCGAGGCCGGGCAAGACCTTTGCGAGATTGTCTGCGTGGCCGTTGATCCAGTAATTCATGGTGTCGCCGCAGACCATGCGGACATTCGGCATCTTGCCGCGGACGTCAGCCTGCAGGACGGGATCGATGTTTGCGAGGAAGAGAAACTCGGAATCCTGATATGGAGCAGGAATCTTGGGGGAAAAGCTTTCGAAGACGTTGAGTTCCGTCGCGCGCGTCTGGGCCTCGTTGAGATTGCTGCCATAGGCGCCGCTCCAGAAGAAGCTTTTTCCTGGGGCGTGCTCGATGCCGCGGGTGTCGATTCCCCTGCGTTTGAGGACAGCCTCGTTTTCTTCGGTGAAGTCTTCGCCGACGACGGCGATGATGCGAACGTCGGTGAAATAGCTGGCTGCGAGCGAGAAATGAGTGGCTGCGCCGCCGAGGCAGCGTTCGGCGCGGCCTGCAGGGGTTTCGATGGAGTCAAATGCTACGCTGCCTACGACGAGAATCGACATGTATGAACTTCCTTTACTTGAGAACCCGTCCGACGATGAGGTCGAGCTTTTCGCGGGTGGCCGGAGGGATGGCCTCTCGGCTGGTGAGGATGGCATGCGAGAGGGCGTCCTTGCAGGCGCAGTCGCGCTGCCTGGGCAGCAGCTTCAAAGATGTGCGAAGCACGCGGCTGGCATTGGCGACGTTCTTGTGCATGACCTGGATGATCTGATCAACGGTGACGGCTTCATAGCTCTCGTGCCAGCAGTCGTAATCGGTGACCATGGCCAGGGTGGCGTAGCAGATTTCAGCTTCGCGAGCGAGCTTTGCTTCCTGCAGGTTTGTCATGCCGATGACGTCCGCGTTCCAGCTGCGGTAGAGATTGGACTCGGCGCGGGTGGAGAATTGGGGGCCTTCCATGCACACATAGGTTCCGCCGAGTTTTCCGACGACGTTTTCCTTACGGCAGGCCTCCATGAGGGCATGAGCCGTGGGAGCGCAGACCGGATCGCCGAATGCAACATGGGCTACGAGTCCTTCGCCGAAGAAGGTAGATTCGCGATGGGAGGTTCGATCAATGAACTGATTTGGGATGATGAAATCGGTGGGTTTGTGCGGTTCCTTGAGCGAGCCAACGGAGGAAACGGAGAGAATTCGCTCCACGCCGAGCTTCTTCATGGCGAAGATATTGGCGCGGAAGTTGAGTTCCGAAGGCAGGATGCGGTGTCCGCGTCCATGCCTTGCAAGAAACGCGACCTTGAGACCGTCGAGGTCGCCCAGCACGAAGGCATCGCTCGGCGAGCCAAAGGGCGTCTCGACGGCTACTTCGTGCACGTTCGTTAAACCCGGCATGGCATACAGCCCGCTGCCACCGATGATTCCTACTTCTGCCTGTTGCATTCGTTGCTCCAAGGATGGGACTCCACAGAAATGTCAGTATAAATGCCGCGTGAGCGGCGGTCTTGCAGGTACGAAAAGGCGCCGGCGGGCGGAAGCGCCGTGCGCAGGATGCCAGCCCGCTGCGCGAAGTCGCTCAGGGCGCCGGTCAGGTCAGGGTATGCAGGTTGGTAAGCGGCTGTTTCCTCGCCGGCGAGCGCGTGCTGCGCACCGAGAAGCATGAAATTGAGCTTGCGCGCCGTGTTGAGGGGAAAGCTTTCGCTCACAAAAACGTATCGCCCGCTGATGGTAATGAGTACCGGGCCCTGGTCAGTCGTGTAGACGTGATCATCGGTTGTCGCGCCGGATTGCAGCGCGGAATGCGGGTATTTCTTCAAGACTTCCGCTTCATAGTTTTTTGCAAAGAGCCGGGCGGCGCCTCGGTTTCTCCAGTGCGAGAGGTAGAAGAGCGCTACGGATGCGGTTGAGTTCTTGTTTGCGGCGTGCTTCTTTTGGGCGACGAAGTAGATGCCGCCGTCCCAATGTGAGGCAATCCGATTGGCGGCGCTGTCGCTGGTGGTGAGCTGGAGGAGCATGCGCGCGTCGAGCTCGCCCATGACGCCAACGTCATAAGGTCTATAGTTGCGGTCGAGCAGAGGGTGGACGTTGGGCAAAGTGAGCACGGGCACTTTTGCGTGGCTCTCATAGGCCGCGGGGTCCATTACCTGATAGGTGCTGGATGGAGGGTTGTTGAGGGTATCGGCAAAGGCGCCCCGTTTGCCTTCGTCGCGGAGCAGCTCGATTTCGAAGCGAAGGCCTTCGCGGTAAGGGAAGATGAGCGATTCACGGAGCACGCGCGGAGCGCTGGCCATGACGGGCGAGCCCTTGGTATCGTCGGTGAGATCGCTCAAGTGGTTGAGGATAAAGTCCGGGTTCTGGGCGATGCTGATGCCGTGGGGAGCCAGGGCGTAATCGATGTAGGTAACCATGGCCTGGCCTTCGAGGACTGCCTGCCGTGCCGTATCGTCTTCGTCGACGCGAATATGGCGGTTGTCCTGAGTGACGTTGCGGGAGATGCCGTCGAGGGACTTATTGCCCCATTTCTGCAGGTTTACGTACTGATCCTGCAAGGCGTGCATGAGTTCGTGGGCAAGGACGGGTTTCTGCTCCTTTGGGGCGATCCAGTTGAGCATATAGACGGTTTTGGTTTTGCTGTCGTAGTAACCGGCGATTTGCTCCTTGAGGAGCTTGACCATGAACGGGCCGAGGTCGAAGTTTTGAGGCAGGAGTCCGAATTTTTTGAGGATGATGGCGGAGCGCATCATGCGTTTGGAGTCTTTGCCATTTTTCAGTTTGGACTCGAGGTATTTCTCGACATCGGCGCGCGTGGTGAGCTTGCGCTTGACCGGGTGCTTGATGGGGAGGCCGGAATCGCGGGAGTCGAACCGCATGATCTGGTCGACAGAAGCGAAGAGCTCTTTCGCCTGCTGGGCCGTGATGACGGAGTCCGGCTTTTTTGCCGGGGTCTTCGTGTGGGGTGGCGGCGCTTCGGGCCGCGGGGCGGAGGTTTTGCCGGGGTGGATAGTGGATTGGGCCGCGGACTGCGCCGAAGCCATGGCGCCGAAGGCCGCGCAAAGGGAAAGGACGGCCGCAGCGGCTGTAATACGAAAAGGAAAGGAGAATTTCATACCTGAATATCCTGAGCAGTGAGCGCGAAGCCGGTGATTCCAGTACCTCCGGCAGATGCCGGGCCCCGTTGAGCCCGCTTATAATCAAGGGTGAGCCTACACATGAGTGAAATTTCCGGAGCGATCACTCCGCTGGCACTGTTTTCGACTGAGAAGGACGGCGAGATTGCCCTCTGCATGCACCAGGGAAGGCAAATGGTGCGGCAATGGCGCGATCCTCAGCACGAGCTCCTCTCGATTCTGGGTTTGGCGGCGGTTTACGACCTTGGATACCGCTGCCTGTTGCGTGTGAGCGGCGGCGACCAGGTGCGCTGGCTCAACGGGATGATCACGAATACAGTCAGGGATCTTGAGCCCAGCCGCTCGAATTACAGTTTTGTGCTCAATGCGCAGGGACGAATCCTTGGCGATGCTACGGCTTACCGTTGCTCCGATCATATCCTGCTGGCTACGGACGAGTCTCAGGCCGAGGCGCTCATGGCCCACTTTGACCACTTCATCATCATGGACGATGTGGAGCTGGGAAAGGTCAACGGGCAGACGGCGCTTGGTGTGGCGGGTCCACGGGCTGAGGCCGTGCTTGGCACCGCGGGGCTGAAGACGCCGGAGGGCGAGTGGAGCTTCGTGGAGTGCGACTGGGAGGGTCACCGCGTCATGGTATCGCGGGAGTACTCTCCGGTGACGCAGAGATTTGCGATCTGGCTCCCGGAAGCGAGTGCAGCGCGACTGTGGGAGAAGCTGCGCGAGGCAGGCGTGGAGCCGGCAGGGATTGACGCACTGGAAATGCTGCGCGTAGCCGAAGGCGTGCCGCTTTATGGCGTGGATTTTGACGAGAAATATCTGTCGCAGGAAGTGGACGCGGTGAGGCCGCTGCACTTCCAGAAGGGCTGCTACCTTGGGCAGGAGATTGTGGAGCGGATTCGCTCGCGCGCGACGGTGCACCGGCAGATGCGACTGCTGGAGCTGGAGGGCTCGCAGCCGGAGTTGCCGGCGCAGATTATGGCCGAGGGGCAGGCAGTGGGTGAGATCACGAGCGTAGCCGACATTGCGCTGCCGGGCGGGCGGAAAACGCTCGCGCTGGGCATGGTGCGCAACGAGCCGGTAGCCCGCAACCTGGGATTGACCTGTGCGGCGGGTACGGTACGAGTTCTGGATGCCGAAGAGGTGGCCAGTCTTCGCAAAAATTTGCAGGATTACGCAAGTCAGCATGCGGCGGTTAGTTAAGGATCGTCGCGGAGAGAGTTATGGACGAAAAGACCGGATTTACAGTTACCGACCGCCGCAAGTTCACCTCTGAGGGTGATTTGCGCGATGAGAGCACCAGCAGCCAGGCAAGTGAAACATCTGCGCCGGAAGCCGCGAAGGCTCAGGCCGACAATGTAGTGAGCATGCCGCGCAGGGAGCCCCCTGCAGCGGAGCCGGCCGCGGAGGCGAGCCGTGAGCCAGATGCCGAAGAATCCGAAGAGGGACGGCCGATTACGGACGAAGAGTCCGCCGAGCAGCATGCCGCTTATCGGGCATCGTCTGAAAGTCTCGACCAGATGCTGAAGCAGGCGAATCCGGGCATGGAAGCTACCGGTCCGGTGACGTTTGAGCATGTCATTCAGTCAATTTATCTTTCGGCGATGATTGCGATGGGTGCGGGTACGGAACCGGGCCAGAAGCCGCGGGTGGATATTCTTGGCGCACGCCAGAGCGTAGACATGCTGGGCGTACTGCAGGAGAAGACCAAGGGCAATTTGAACGAGCGCGAGCAGCGCATGCTGCAGAATGCGCTTTTCGAGCTACGAATGATGTTCCTGGAAATCACCAACGCCATTGCGCAAGCCGCTCAGAAGCCACCTACGGGCCGGGGATAACGTTCACGCTTCAGGATGAAAGCCGAAATTGTCATTCTCGGGAGCGGCACGTCGATGGGCGTGCCCACGCTCGGCTGCACCTGCGCGGTGTGTACGTCGCCGGATGCCAGGAATCGCCGGCTGCGGCCTTCGATTGCGATTGAGTGGCAGAACCGGCGGGTGGTGGTCGATACGGGGCCGGATTTTCGCGAGCAGGCGCTGCGCGAGGGGATTCAGCGAGTAGATGCGGTTTTCTATACGCACGCGCACGCGGATCACATCCTGGGCCTGGATGATTTGCGGCCGTTGAGCTACCCGCACAGGCCGGGGCATCTGCCGCTGTATGCCGATGCGGAGACGGCTGCGATTCTGGAGCGCGTGTTTGAATACACATTTTCGCCGGAGTCGCAGTATCCAACGCGGGCGCGTGTGAAGTTGCATACGATTGCAGGACACGATACGACGGAAGTGAACGGAGTGACGTTTCAACGTGTGCCGCTGCAGCACGGCCCCACGGAGGTTTCAGGGTTCCGGTTCGGTTCGGCGGCATATCTGACGGACATGAAGTCGATCCCCGAGTCGAGCTTGCCGTTGCTTGAGAATCTGGACGTGATGATTCTGGATGGGCTGAGGCCGCAGGCGCATCCGAGCCACGCGAATCTTGAGGAAGCACTGCGATGGGTGGAAGTGCTAAAGCCGCGGCGCGCCTGGCTGACGCACATGTCGCACGAAGTGGACCATGAGACGACGGAGGCCGCGTTTCCGCCGAATGTGCGCCTGTCCTACGACGGATTGAGAATTCCGATTGAAATCTGACATGCAAGTATTCCGCTCGCTGGCTGATATTCCCGACATGCCGGGCCGCTCCGTGGTGGCGATTGGCAATTTCGATGGGGTGCATTGCGGGCACCAGGCGATTCTGGCGGAGGTTCGCAAGCGCGGCCAGATGCGAGGAGCGGTTTCGGTGGCGGTGACTTTCGATCCGCATCCTGTGCGAGTGCTACGTCCAGAGATGGCTCCAAAGCTGATTACGCCGATGCCGCAGCGCCTGGAGTTGCTGGCGCAGACGGGCATCGATGCGACGCTGATTCTGCCATTCACGGAAGAGTTTTCGCAGACGCCGGCATATGATTTTGCCGATCAGGTGCTGGCGCGAGCATTGCGTGCCGTTGAGGTGCATGAAGGCGAAAGCTTTCGCTTTGGGCGCGATGCCGAGGCGGGCACGGAAGACCTGATTCGTTTTGGCAAGCAACTGGGCTTTGAGGTTTTCGGGCATCGGGCGCTGATGGTGCGCGGAATCACGGTGTCGAGCAGCGAGGTGCGCCAGCGGATTGTTGCGGGCAATACGAGCCTGGCACGGGCGCTGCTGGGGCGGGCGTTTTCGATTGAGTCGACGCAGGAGCGGGGCCGCGGAGTGGGGAGCAAGCTGCTGGTGCCGACAATCAATCTTGCACCGTATGCGGAGCTGACGCCTGCGAATGGCGTTTATGTGACGCGGGTACGGGTTGGGGAGCGCTGGTTTGAGGCGGTGACCAATTGCGGGGTGCGGCCTACATTTGGAGTGGAGAGCTACGCGATCGAGTCCTACCTGTTGAATTTTGAGCCTGTGGAGATCGAACCTGAGACGCCGGTGGAAGTGTGTTTTCTAGCACGGCTGCGCGAAGAACAGAAGTTTCCGTCGGCGGAAGCGCTGAAGGAGCAGATCATACACGATGTGGCGAAGGCGAAGCGATATCACGGGCTGGCGGCTGCCAGCCGCTAGGAGCCAGCTTTTGTCTCCAGTTCCCAGTGTTTGGCAGGCGGGATTGCCGCGGGCGCGGAACGAGTGTGGGAGTCTGAGCCACAGATTGCTCGATTGCGTTCCGCCGAGGCGAAAACTTCGCTCGACACGGCCCGCCTTTGAATCATCTCGACCGCGGAGTGGATGAGCCTTTGCTCGGAATGATGGGTCCGAAAGGACACGCCCAGCGCGAGATGGATTTCCTGAGATGCTGCGATTTGCGCAGGCTTGGTGAATCGATTTGCCATATGGCCTGCAACGGGCGTATCTTGCGGTCAATCGTTTTATCAGGAGATTTCGGATGCGTTCTTTGCTGCGCTGGCTGGGTTGCGTTCTGGTGATGGGGTGCGTTGCGTTGCCGTCGGGTGCGCAGACGGAAGCGAGCGGAGGGTTGGCGATTCCCGCGCCGACTGCGGAGCACCAGAATTTCAAGGTCGCAGTGTATATCCCGGTGAACGTGGTGGAAAGGATGTACAGCGACCATGCATGGCTCGAGAGCTCATGGAAAGAGATTACGAGCCATGTGAAGGTGGACAAGGTTTACATCGAGACGTATCGCAGCCGGAACATCGCGAGCAGCGCGGCGATCGACGGTGTGAAGCAATTCTTCAAGAGCCAGGGCGTTGAGGTTGCCGGAGGGATTGCGTATTCGGACAGGGACAACGGGCAGTTCAAGTCCTTCTGCTACACGAATCCGGCGGATCGCGCGTATGTGAAGAGCGTGGCGGAGCTCACGGCGCGGCATTTCAACCACATTATTCTGGACGATTTTTTCTTCAACAATACGAAGACGCCTTCGGACATTGCGGCGAAGGGGAATCAGAGCTGGTCGCAGTTTCGCTTGAAGCTGATGGATGAGGTTTCGCGCGACCTGGTGGTGGGTGCGGCGAAGTCGGTGAATCCGAAAGTGCAGATTGTGATCAAGTTTCCGAACTGGTATCCGGATTTTCATGCGAACGGCTACGACCTGAAGAACGAACCGCACATATTCAGCGGGATCTATACGGGTACGGAAACGCGAGATCCGGTGATTACGGACCAGAATCTGCAGCAGTACGAGAGCTACGAGATCATCCGCTACTTTGACAATGTAGCGCCGGGCGAGAATGGCGGTGGATGGGTAGATACATTCAGCATCCGGTATGTGGACCGCTATGCAGAAGAGCTGTGGGACACGATGCTGGCGAAAGCGCCGCAGATCATGCTGTTTGAGTATACGGCGCTGCTGAGGCCGGCGATGCCGGGAGATCGCGGAGAGTGGGCGAATCTGCCGACGAGTTTTAACTACGAGAAGCTGTACGGGAGAGAGATGTTCCGCATGAGCAAGTTCGGCTTCCATATCCACTATCCGACATTCGCGGCAGTAGCCGGAGATGCTCTGGCGGAGATCGACCCACTGGTGGGTAAGCTGGGGACGCCGATGGGGATTGATTTGTATCGGCCGTATTACTCGACGGGTGAGAAGTTTCTAGAAGAGTATCTGGGGATGATGGGGATACCGATCAACATGGTGCCGGAGTTTCCGAAGGGTGCGAAGATGCTGATCCTGACGAAATCGGCGGCGGCAGACCCAAATATTGTGCAGGAAATCAAGGGCAACCTGATGGCGGGCGGTGATGTGGTGGTGACATCAGGGTTGGTGAAGGCGCTGGAGCCGCGTGGTTTCGGGAGCATTTGCGAGTTGCATGTGGCGGACCGGCAGTTGCGAATTGATAAGTACTGGTCGGCATTTGGCGCGGGCAATGGAACTGCGATGGGTTCGACGCCGGGCAAGGATGAGGTGATGGTTCCGGCAGTGGTGTATGAGACGAACGATGCGTGGCCGGTGGTGCGGGGCACTGCGAATGGGTATGGCGCGCCTCTGTTGCTGATGGATCACTACGGGCACGGGAATTTGTTTGTGCTGACTATTCCGGACAACTTTAACGACTTGTACGATTTGCCACAGCCGGTGTTGACGTCGATCAAGAGCTACATCATGCGGAGTTTTCCGGTGACGATGGATGCGCCGAGCCAGGTGAGCCTGTTTGCTTATAACAACGGGACTTTTGTGGTGGAGTCTTACCGGAACAAGCCGGTGACCGTGACGGTTTCTGTGCTGGGCGAAGGCAAAAAACTCGAGAACCTGGTGACAGGCGTGCAGCTTACAGGCGAGACGATCCAGCATCCCATGCTTGCGCAGATGCCGGGTGCTTCCGCACGAACGAGCTTTACGGTGACGGTGCTGCCACACAGCTATGTGGGGTTTAGAGCTGAGTAGAGATGGCGGTTTGGGAGGGGAAGACCGGGGTCTTCCCCAGCCAGGCAGTCGGGCACTCAGTGGTGCATTGCTGCGCGGTTGTGAAATTTCCACTTTTCAAGAGTTGTGTTTGTTCTGGCTGTCAGCGTGCCACTGCCTGCTGCGACCGGATGCGGAAGCCGTCCGGGTCCTTGCCGCGAACATTGCGCCACCAGACCTGAAAGGTGGGTACATTGATCGTGACGATGAAGAGTTTGCGAAGTTTGCCCGGCGGGCATTGGAGCGGGCGGACGCCGTGCCAGGAATGCGGAGTTCGCTGGAATAGCAGGCTTCTATTCCCCCAAGGTTCGAGCGAGGCGGCGACGTTGAGGTCATCAAAGCTGGGAGCGGAATGGGCGCGGAAGCGCCGGCCGCTGTCGAGAATGAGGATTTCGCCTCCCCAAGCCGGATTCCAGTCCTCTTGAGTATTGAAGTAGAAGATGTGGGTGGCCAATTTGCGGACTGCATCGCAGTGCGGGGATACGGCGCAGCCTTCCCATGCGTAATACCACTCGAAGGTAAGGATGAACTTGTGCGGGCCGAGCATGCGGCGGAGGAAAGCCTGGTATTCGCTGCCTTGTAATTCGGCGATGAATT
>JAJZAL010000227.1 GCA_021799405.1 Acidobacteriota bacterium | reverse complement strand
CCGGGACGACGACGGCCAAGGGCCTGAAAGTGACCTGCCGGCTGGATCACCGCAAATACCCCGTCGGACGCAAGATCACGGATGAAGAGTTTACCCGTGTCAATCTGAGGCCCAACAAAATCCACGGCGAATGGAACTACACGATTTATCCAACCGGCAAACATAAGTTGTAAATGTTATTTATTTACGACTCCTTACAGCCCGTTACCAGAGCCACCGCCTTCAGGCGGTGGTTTTTCACTCGGCTAGGCCAACTACTCGACCCACAAGCACGAGAAGGTCGAGCGCTGGCTCAGCCGCCGCCCTCGCTCCCACATGCACTTCACGCCCACCGGTTGCTCGTGGCTGAATATGGTCGAACGATTCTTCCGCGACCTGACGGAAAACCGCCTGCGCCGCGGAGTCTTCCGCAGCGTGGAGGAGCCGATTACGGCGATCTTCGATTGCATCGACCATCACAATGAAAGCCCCAAACCCTTCATCTGGACAGCCAAGGCCGGCGACATCCTTCAGAAGGTCAAACGCGCTCGCGCGGCCCTGCATAACGGTCAATCTGCATGACGCACTACACTAAGATTACCTGTTTGAACACTCAATATGGTCCCGTCGAATGCATCCAGGTGTCATTCGGATATATCTTATCTACATTCTCAGGCGTCACAAGTTCGTGTTGCGTAAAGACAGCCGGGGGTACGTGTTTTTTCTCCAGGATTTCCAGGGCGAGCCTGATAAGTTGGGCTCCATAGTTTTCCGGGAAATAGGCCACTGAGCCAATAAGCCTGGTAGATGGTCTTCTCAGCTCCTGCCTCGCCTCGATGCTCGCGTCTTGGCCCACGATTGCACTTTCCTCTTCAAGACCCATTTCGCGAAATGCCTGAAGCGCCGCGAGCGCTGTGGAATCGTTCACCGCCCCTACCAGGACACGCTTTGCCTTGCGGCGCCGAAGGTGTTTTCTTATAGTATCGAGCGTCGCGTCGAATTGACCACCCTTGGTGTCGTAGTGACAAGTAAGAATTTTCCTGCTCTCAGGCATATACTCGTTCAGGCCGTCGCATATTCCAGTCAATCGGCTGTTTAAAAGCGGTCCCGCAACATCGACTCCTAGATAGATGACCTGTTCAGCTGCGCCCTTCCAATTCCTAAGAGCCCATCGGGCAAGATGGCGTCCAGCGATACGCCCAGCCTTATAGTTGTCGGCCCCGAAGTAGAAGCATCCCGGATGGGGGATATCGACGGCTATGAATGGTATTCCAGCGTCCAAGAACCTTGCGCCAATCTGAGAGGCTACGTTTGCGTTGATTTGAGAATCAATTACAAGATCTACTTTTTCCGCGATGAATCGTTTGGCGTTTTCAAGAGCTACACGTGAACTCAACTGGTTATTCAAGACCACAAGGTCTATGTCGGCTAGACTCGCGGCGCTCAGCAGACTATCCGTTACAATACGCGTGAACGGAAGTAAATTACTCTGGGAGGCGTATCCGAGTCGGAATCTTCTTGTACGGATCGGTTGCAAGCGGGATCGGTACCCTAGCCTCCCAGCCCGATCGACGAGACCAGTTTCCACTAGAGTTTCGAGTAAACGAAAAGCTGTTCCTTTGTCGAGTTGGGTGCGCTCAACGACATTTCGCAGCCCAAGCGCCTCACTGGAGGACGAAAGCGCTTTCAAGATGGCTGCCGCTCGCGCCACCGACCGAACCGTATAAGACCGCTTGTCAGAACCGCACACTCCCGCAGAGAGAGCATCTGATTTCATAGAGCAAAATACTACATGAATGGCACAAAGCCTGACAAGCCGCTGCAATTACGGCTTGGGCTCAGAAATTCCATCTTATACGCAGTCACACCTTTGGGATATGTTTCATGCTGTAAAACATCTGACACCGAGGCCATTTGCCGATTACAGCTCTCCTTCGATTCGCTTAGGATGCCAGTTTGCTGCACCGGGTCTTGGATTCGGTGCAGCAAGAAACTCAGGGACTCTGCGCGGTCGCAGTCGACACATACAGCGCACTCGCTTGGATCCCATCATTTCGCGGCCTGCGGTTGGCTGCTTATGGAGATATATGGAAAAGACCCTCGATGTAAAGCTCGCGGCGCTGAAAAAGGACCCCTCCAGCCGGGTATTTATTCTGGCAGACGCCAAGGATGCCGACATGGCCCACGGCATCTCCTCGACGGGGCGGAATCGCGATGGAAGACTCCGATCACTAGCCGAATACCGGGATCAGATGCGCCAAATCGTCTCCCAGGGCATGATCGACATCATGCTTATGTCGGCCAGCACCTCGGAGAAACTGACGATTCAGGAACGCATCTTCGACGTCTCGGCGGTGACTCCAGCCGTGCGCGCCAACGATACGACGGATATTCATGTCGTTCGTGGGTCGCGGTATCCGCAGGCTCCTTCGCAACCATTCTCCACAGCCACACTCGATCACATACAGGCCGGCAAGAGTCCGTGTTCTCAGGATGAGCGCCGTTTGGGCGCGAATCTAGGACTCTATTCGCTCACATTCAATAACGACCCAGAGCACGATCTCAAGGCCCTTCAGGCATATAAGGCGTTCCGTCTTGAGGCCGAGGAGAAACATTTTGGCCATTTTCTCGAGGTATTTCATCCCAATGTGCCAGCCAGTGTCCACGGTATCGCGCCCGGGGAAATTCCCTACTTTGTAAACGACCATATTGCGCGGCTTCTGGCCGGAGTGCCTTCGGTCGCCAGGCCTCGCTTCCTGAAGATTCCTTATGCCGGCCCAAAAGCCCTGGAAGAACTGTGTGGGTACGATTCTTCCATTGTGGTGGGTATATTGGGCGGCTCGGCAGGCACAACGCACGATGCATTCGCACTTGTCCATGAGGCAAAGCGTCATGGGGCCCGTGTTGCGCTGTTCGGCAGGAAGATCAACGCGGCCGAGCACCAGCTATCGTTCGTCCAATTCCTGCGCCTGGTGGCGGACGATCAAATCCTGCCGGTCGAAGCGGTGAAGGCATATCACGGGGCGCTCCAGACGTTGCAAATCCCTCCACACCGCGCCCTGGATAAGGATTTGGAGTTGACTTCTACATTTGCAAACTATGGGAGCGGATAAGTCTGGCATGACCGGAAGCGGCTTATCTAATTGGTGAGGGCGGAGCATAAAGATGCATCGATGGCTGTCGCGATGCGGTCGAGGTACGGGAAGCATCCATGAACAAACTGTATGACGTGCTTGGAGCTGGCATCGCGGCAGTGGACGATTTGATTTATGTATCGGATTTCCCGCCGGTCGACTGCAAGGTACCGGTTCATGGCAGCATCCGCCAGGGCGGTGGACCCGCCTGCACGGCGATTGCCGCGACCGGTTCGCTGGGGGGACGCGCCGCCTACGTAGCGCGCTTTGGAGAGGACGAATTGTCGAAATATATCGCATCCGCGCTCGAACACCGCGGGGTCGATATCTCGCATATCGTGCATGACCCTGCAGGCGGCCCATACCACAGCATCATCGTGGTTGACGGCTCGGGACATCGCAATGTGTTCTACGACCCGGCACTCTATCGAGTGGTTACCACACACGATCTGCCGGACACGCTGATCCGCTCTGCGACGCTTGTTCTGCTCGACCATATCACCGAACCATCGCTCACCGCTGTCGCGGAGAAGGTCCACAGCTTGGGAGTGCCTATATTGGGCGACATTGAAGGCCGTTCCGAATCTGCAATAAATCTGGCCGCGCTGACAGACTACCTGATTGTTCCGAAGGCCTTCGCTACCTGGGCCAGCGGCACCCCTGACCCGCGCGATGCCTGCGCGTTCCTGGCCGGTACACAACGCCTCGCAACGGTTGTGACGGATGGCGCCGAAGGTTGCTATTTCAGTACAAAGACAGACCCAGCTGTGCGGCATTTCCCCGCTTTCAAAGTTGACGTCTTCGATACCAATGGATGCGGGGATACATTTCATGGAGCCTTTGCCCTGGCGGTTGCGCGGAATCTCGCGGTAGGGGAAGCAATTGTATTTGCTTCGGCTGCCGCCGCACTCAAAGCCATGGCGGCTGGAGGGCAGCGCCGGGGATGGAATGCACTTCCCACATTTGATGACGTGTTTCAATTTCTCCAAGCTACGCTCAAGGAGCCTGAAAGATCATCCTTGTTGGAAAAGCTTGGAGCTCTGAGGAATCTGGCACAATCGACAAGATAGCGGAGTGTGGCGGGGCCCTCGCCATCGTCCGAATCATGGCGGGTGCTGACCAGTGAGCATTTAGTACGCATTAGATTCTTACGCCTCAAATGTTGAACAGAACCAGTGCAACAAATTTTCGAGCCGCCATTAACACGTTAAAACGGCCGGGAACAGCGGGATTTCAAGGGCGGAGCCCTTGGCTAGAAATAATCGTTTTATGCTCCAAAACGTATCGAACGCGATCAGCTTTTCATTGGGATCCACCACCAAGTTCCCTACAATTCTCATTGCATGCATGCCGACATGCTCGGCAATAGGAGAGGCCAGCACGCTAGCTAGAGTTCCGAAGTGGTCATACAGTGTCCCAAGGATTCAACGGATGGGCCTCATAATGTACTATCCGGGGCTGTTTCAATGAAAGGAAAATCTTATGAAGAGATCTGCTATTAACGGGTGCATTGCTGAAGCCAGTGCGTTCTTTGCGGAGAACCGTTTCTCCTTGCCGCCGTATGCTGATTGGACACCGGAAGAATGGCAACAACACGGCAGTGAAGCGGATGAGATTCGCGCGAACCGCTTGGGGTGGGATGTCACCGATTTCAATTCAGGACATTTTAACTCCATAGGACTCACGCTGTTTACGCTTCGCAATGGATCGTTGGCCGGCGGGAAAGCCTCCAAAATCTATGCCGAAAAAATCATGTTCGTCCGGCAGGATCAGGTCACGCCTTTTCACTACCATGTCCGCAAAACCGAGGACATCATTAACCGAGGTGGCAAAGGAACAGGCCGCCTAGCAGTGCAACTCTACAATTCAGCCGGAGACGGAGCATTTGCGCAAAACACCATTTCCGTGACTTGCGATGGAATTCGACGTCAGGTCGAACCCGGCGGCACTGTGATTCTGGGGCCGGGCGAGTCTATCACTTTGACCCCATATCTTTACCACACCTTTTATGCGATTGATGGCCATGGTCTTATCGGCGAAGTCTCCTCCGTCAACGACGACGCCACAGACAACTATTTCAAAGAACCACTCCCCAGATATCCAGAGGTTGTGGAAGATGAGCCGCCGTTTCGCGTGCTTTGCAATGAATATCGGATGACGTAAGGCGATGCACCGGGAGAAGAGAGGTGGCGGTAGCCGTCGCACCTGATGAAATGCCGAGTACAACTGCCAACACGCTCAGCCCCGGTGAGATCGGGGAGCATCTGCGGTCTTTCATCGATCCGGCGCGCATTCTTACACGACCGATCGACAGGGTTGCCTTTGCCTCCGATGCCAGCCTGTATCGTCTGGTGCCCCGGGCTGTGGTTCAACCCATCAGCACAGAGGAGGTTCGTCAGATCTTCCGCTACAGTCGCGAGAAGCGGGTTCCCCTTACCTTTCGCTGTGGCGGAACCAGCCTCTCCGGGCAGGCCATTACCGATGGCATTCTGGTCGCTGTAGGTCGCTACTGGCGTTTGGCCAAGGTGGAAGAGAACGGACGCTTGCTTCGCGTCCAGCCCGGCGTGATTGGACAACAGGCCAACCAGATACTCAAGGACTTTGCGGCCAAGATCGGGCCGGACCCAGCGTCGATCAGCGCGGCGCAAATGGGCGGAATCCTTTCCAACAACGCCAGCGGCATATGCTGCGGCGTGGTCCAGAACGCGTATCACACCCTGCGCTCTCTCACATTCATGCTTCCCTCTGGCACGGAGATTGACACCGCCGACCCCCATGCGGACGCACTCTTCGGGGAGCGCGAGCCACGACTGGCCACGGGCCTGCTGGAACTGAAGCGGCAGCTTGAGGCCAACACGGAACTGGCCGGACGCATTCGCGCAAAGTACCGCATGAAGAACACCACCGGCTACTCGCTGAACGCTTTTCTGGATTTCGACACGCCGGTAGAGATTTTCAGCCATTTACTGATTGGGGCGGAGGGGACGCTGGCATTTATTGCCGAAGCGGTGCTGGAAACCGTGCCGGACTTTCCGGTCAAGTACACTGGCTTGCTATTGTTTCCTGACCTCCATGCGGCCTGTGCGGCCATCGCCCCGCTGCGTGATGCCGGGGCTGCGGCGCTGGAGCTGATGGACCGTGCCTCTCTGCATTCGGTGGAGAGCAAGCCAGGAATTCCGGCGGAAATCCAGCAACTGCCAGAGGCGGCAGCGGGCCTGCTGGTGGAGTTTCAGACTGCGGACGTGCATGCAGCCCGGGAAAATGCTGCCCAGGCAAAGGTGGCTGTGGCCGGTCTCAACCTGTTGCGCGCTCCTATGTTTACCGGGGACCCGATGGAGCAGGACCGCTTGTGGAAGGTCCGCAAAGGGCTGTTTCCTTCTGTGGGCGCGGTACGCGCCAGCGGGACAACCGTCATCATCGAAGATGTGGCCTTTCCTGTGGAGCATCTGGCCGATGCCGCAGTGGACCTGACGCATCTTTTTGAGAAGCATGGCTATACCAACGCCATCATCTTCGGACACGCTAAGGATGGAAATCTTCACTTCGTCATCAGTCAGGGCTTCAATCATCAAAGGGAAGTCGACCAATATCGCGACTTCATTGACGATGTTGTGCATCTGGTCGTGGAGAAATATCACGGCGCGCTGAAGGCCGAACATGGGACGGGGCGCAACATGGCCCCCTTTGTCGAAACTGAATGGGGCAAGGACGCCTATGCCGTGATGCAGCAACTCAAGGCCTTGGCCGATCCAGACAACCTGCTCAATCCCGGGGTCATCCTCAATTCCGACCCTGCGGTCCATCTGGCCAACCTGAAGAAGATGCCGGTGGTGGAACCGGAAATTGATAAGTGTATTGAGTGCGGCTATTGCGAGCCGAAATGTCCCAGCCGCGATTTGACGCTCACCCCGCGCCAGAGGATCGTTGTGCGCCGTGAAATGCAGCGCCTGAAAGATGCCGGTGCGGACCACGCCGTATACGATGCGCTTAGCCGCGATTTTCCATACATGGTCCTGGACACCTGCGCCGTGGACGGCCTTTGCGCCACGGCCTGCCCGGTCACCATTGACACGGGTACGCTCACCAAACGCTTTCGGCAGTTGCGCCATACCGAGCTGGCCAACCGCATCGCCGTGGCTGTGGCAAAGAACATGTCGCTGACGGAGATGGTCGCCCGTTTCGCCTTGCGTATGGGCCATACTGTGCAGAAGGTGCTCGGTCCCCAATTCATGTGCGACGCCACTAAAATTCTGGACAAGGCCTCCCGTTCGGTTATGGACGAGGCCTTCTGGCAATGGTCTGCGGAGATGCCGCGCCCACGCAAGGGCGCGCTTCCCGTGCGCCCGCAGATAAATGCGGAAGCGGTCTACTTTCCCGCCTGTATCTCACGCATCATGGGCGCGCTTCCCGGCGAAGCGCAGGAGACCAGCGTGATGCAGGCATTTTTGAACATCGTTGAACGGGCGGGCGTTCAGCTTTATGTGCCAGAGGACATCGAGGGCAATTGTTGCGGGGTTCCATTCTCTTCCAAGGGATTTGAGGCGGCGCACCGCGTTGCGGTCAACCACACGATCGAGAATTTCTCCCGCTGGTCCAATGGCGGCAAGCTGCCCATCGTGGTCGATACCAGCCCCTGCACCTACGGACTCAGGACGGCCCGCCCCCATCTCAAACCGGAGAACCGGGCGAAGTTTGACAAGCTCACCATCCTGGATTCAGTGGAGTTCGCGCACGACCGGCTACTACCCAGCCTGCCGGTCCATCGCAAGGTCCGCTCGGTCGCGCTGCACCCGGTCTGCTCGGCCACCAAGATGGCGATCACGCCCAAGATGGTCCGCATCGCCAATGCCTGTAGTGAGATGGTGCTGGTTCCGCGGGACGCGGGATGCTGCGCCTTTGCCGGAGACCGTGGGTTTCTTTTCCCAGAACTGACCGCGTCCGCGGCCAGCATTGAGACCGCGCAGGCGACCAGCGAGGAACACGACGGATACTTCTCCAGCAGCCGGACCTGTGAGATTGGCATGACGCGCGCGACCGGCAAGATCTACCGCTCCTATCTGCACCTGCTGGACTATGCTTCACGGCCGTGAAACGGAGGAAATTTTGCGTCAATTGAAAGCAGCTGATGGAGAACCGGATTGTACTATTCTGAGAGCGTTATCTGCCCTTCCGGCCACAGAGGCAGAGGCGGGCTTGGTCTTAGGAAACCGCTCAAGAGAAGCACAGTGTGCGGGGTTCAGCACTAAACGACCCTCGACTTGAAGTCGAGGGGTTGATCGGGCACATCGAATGAATTCGATAAACGTGCCCGCTCTTAACAAAGCCGCCGACTTTCAGTCGGCAGTCTCGTCTCCTTCGGAGACTTCGA
>JAJZAL010000226.1 GCA_021799405.1 Acidobacteriota bacterium | reverse complement strand
TCGCCTGATTGTTGGGCGCATCGGCCGCCGCCACCGAGGTTTCCGCCGGGAACTCGTGCCCGGTGAAGCGGTCCAGTCCAAACGCCAGCCGCGTCATCTGAATATTGTGCACAATGTATGGCCGCTCGCGATCGAGTTGATTCGGCTTCACGAGGAAGGTGCTGACGTACCATCCGGCCACACTAAACAAGACGTAACAGAGCAACGCCGGTACGATGGCAGCAAAGAGCCAGCGCCCGCGCGGCTTGAGGATGGCGCTGGCAAAGACGATCACCGCGCCCAGCAGCAGGGCCACTGAGATCAACATCATTCCGGTCAGCGTCACATGCGCATCCGTGTAGCTGACGCCATCGAAGATGTCGCGATGTCCCATCAGCAAGTCAAACCGGCCGATGTATTCGTTCACCGCCATGATCACCAGCAGAAAGCCGCCGGCGATAGAAAGCCCGCGCCAGGGCAGCGGAGCAGAGCCGCCGAAGCGCCCTTCAAACAACCGGGAACCGCCAGTGGCCAGGATGAACAATGCGGCAGCGATGCAGATGAGCACCGCCAGCGTAAGCAGCCAGCCGACGATGAGATGCCATGCCGGCAGTGTGAACAGGTAAAAATTCAGCGGCCTGCCGAAGATGGGATCGGCGATGTTTCGCGCGGCGCGCGGCTCATGCCAATACAAGGCGAGCACCGGCCATTGCGCCCCCATCGTTGCGCCGGTGGCCAGCGCGACCAGGAGTGAGATAATGAGCGCGGCGATGCGCAGAACCGGCGCCAGCGGAAGGCTGACGGATTGCCCTGCGAAATAGAGCGTGTGGCTGTTCGGCAAGCCATCTGCATAGGCCCGCTTGAGCGCCCACAGCGCTCCGTAAAAGATGAGAAAGGTGAGCACCGCAAAGGCCGAGAAAATTCCCCACTCCAGGCCCCACGTCTTCCAGAACACGCCTTCGTAGCCGAGCGATCGAAACCAGAGAAGATCGACCCAGTAGGACACCGCAGTCCGGCCGGCCAGCAGAATGAGGGCAATAAGAGCGAGGAAAGCGAAGAGTACGCGGCGAGGCCGCCGCGAGGAATGCGCTGGCATGGGCCAGTCGATGGTTTCAGGCATTTTCCGCTCCACTCGGGCAGTTCGTTGACGCCGAGTTACGCAAGAATTGTACAGCGCGGAGAGGATCAGCCTTGGTTTCGCAGGCGCTCGTCTTCTTTCAATGCCATAACCGCAAAGGAGAATCCACGGCCGCCAGACGCCTCGCGGGTGCTGATAGCGGGATCGAGCGCCCGATCGACCAAATCAGTGCTGACTGTCTTGATCAGGTCAGAGGAAAAGTTCAGCTATGCGTTTTAGATCAGGTCGCTGCGGCCGGTGAGACTCAGTTCCTTCACAATCTTGCCCACGTCCTGCGAATGGTCGCGATGCACGATCAACAGTGCATCTTCCGTATCCACAACCACCAGGTTCTCCACGCCCACCAGAGCCACAAATTTGCCGGGGCTGAAGATGTAGTTGTTGGCGGCATCAATGGCCATGTGACCCTCTGCTTCGGGCACATTCCCTTCGGCGTCGCCGCGAAGGCGTGTCTCAAGTTGATACTCGTAGAGCGAAGCCCACGAACCCAGATCGTTCCAGCTAAACTCGGCGGGCAAACAATAAAGATGCGAAGTGTGCTCGCCCTTGGCCGAGCGCGGCTCAAGCACCGCATAGTCTACTGAGATGTTTTCGCACTTGGGATAGAGCGCGCGAAAGACCTCATCAAACCGGGGCGTCCCGTATGCGGCGGCGATCGTCTCCAGCAGAGGCGCGGTCTCCGGCAGATGCTCGCGGACAGCATTCGCCAAAGTGCGCGCCGACCACAGGAACATGCCCGAGTTCCAGTAATAGTTGCCGGCGGCGACAAACTCCTCGGCGCGCACCTGATTCGGTTTCTCGATGAAGCGCCGCACGTGCAGAGCGCTTCCGTCCCTGGTCAGCTCGCCGGTCTCTATGTAGCCATATCCGGTTTCAGCGCGGGCCGGTTCGATTCCCAGCACCACGATGTTTTCGCCTGCGGACGCCACTGAGATTGCCTTTTGCAGCGCCTTCAGGAACCGCGGTTCGTCGCCGATGACATGATCCGACGGGAAGACGCCCAGCACCGCATCAGGATTCTGCCGTTCAATGACAAATGCGGCCAAACCGCAGGCCGGGGCGGTGTTGCGCGCCACCGGCTCCTGCAGGATCTGATCGGCAGCCAAGCCCGGCAATTGATCGGCGATCTCCCCGGCCAGATACTCATTGGTGATAATCCACGTACTGTCGAGTCCAGCCAGTGGCGTGAGCCGCTCGACTGTCTGCTGAATCATGGAGCGCTCGCCATCAAGAGCAAGAACTTGTTTGGCGCGGGCGCGGCGGGAGCGTGGCCAGAAGCGCGTACCGCTGCCTCCGGCAAGAATCACGGTGCGAAAATCAACAGGGTTCAGCATTGAAGCAATATCCTACCCGACAAATACCAAGTTTGCCCAGTCACGAGCGCACTTTTTCTGGGGACACTGCCAGCCCGCTATCCCGGCGCCGGCTAGAACCTGAGTCGCCGGCGCGGGAAATTGGGCTGGAAAATGCTGGCAGGGTACTACCCCAACTGGGATAGGAACTTGCCCATGCGGCGGGTTCCTTCGTCGATGTTCTGTTTCGTCACTGGATAGGAAAGGCGGATATGTTCCGCAGTGCCGAAGGCCTCGCCGGGTACGGTAACCACGTGGGCCTCGTGCAGCAGGCGAGTGGCCAGCTCGGTAGCGGTACGGATGCCGCCCTTACCGAGGAATTTGCCGATATTTGGATAGACGTAGAAGGCGCCCTGCGGCGTGGTGCAGCTTACGCCAGGAATCTCACGCAGCCTGGCCAGCATGTAGTCGCGCAGGTCGATGAACTCGGCGCGGAACTCCGCCACGCACTCCTGAGAGCCGGACAGGGCGGCAATGGCGCCCTTCTGGACAATGCTGGTCGCGTTGGAGGTGGATTGCGACTGAAGCTTGTTCAAGTTGGCGATGATGGGCTTGGGGCCGAGGGCAAAGCCCGCCCGCCAGCCGGTCATGGCGTAGGTCTTGGAGAGCGAGCCGAGCAGCACCAAGTGCTCTTTCGCCCAGGTGAACGAGCCTCCCGAGACCGGCTTGCCAGCATAGTTCAGGTAGACATAGCACTCATCCAAGAGGAGATAGATGCCTCGGTCGTGGGCCAGGCGGACGATCCGCTCCAGATCCTCGGCGGAGACCACAGAGCCGGCCGGGTTCGACGGCGAGTTCAGAATAATGGCCTTCGTCCGCGGCGTGATCGCCTTCTCGATGGCGTCGGCGGTGATGCGGAAGCTCTCCGCTTCACTGGTTTCGAGGTAGATCACCTTGCCGCCGGCGTACTGGATGATGTCTTTGAAGCTGACCCAGTAGGGCACCGGCAGGATGACCTCATCGCCGTGGTCGATGAGAATCTGTATGGTGTTGAAAAGAGCCTGCTTGCCCCCGGTGGTGAAGATGGCCTCGTCGAGAGCGTAATCGGAGCCGAAGTCGGCGGCATGGCGGTCCACGATGGCTTTGCGCACGTCGGGAATGCCGGGGACGACGGTATACCGGGTGAAGTTGGCCTCGATGGCGGCGATGGCCGCGTCCTTAATATGGCGCGGAGTCGGAAAGTGGGGCTCTCCGGCGCCAAAATCAACCAGGTTGGCGCCCTGGGAGCGCAGTTTGGCGGCCTCGGCGGCCACGGCCATGGTTGCGGAGACTTCGATGCGGCCGATGCGATCGGCGAAGACTTTTGCGGCGGTTGTAACGCTCATAACTTCTCCTATCTTTACAGAATTCCGTTGAACCGCAAAATCCGTCCCGCCCGGGGCGGAAGGTCAGGTTTTGTTGGTGTGATTGTTAATGCGGCTACGCAGGCGCTTGAGGACGTTGGGCGGAACCAGTCCGGTGACGTCGCCGCCGAAGCTGAAGACCTCCTTGACCATGCGGGAACTGACGAATGAGTAGCGGCCGGCCGGCTGCAGAAAGACGGTTTCAATCTCCGGGGCCAGGCGGCGGTTCATCAGCGCCATCTGGAACTCATGCTCGTAGTCGGAGATGGCCCGGATGCCGCGCAGCACCGCGGTGGCGCCCTGCCGGCGGGCAAACTCGACCATGAGGCCATCGAAGGTGGCTACCGAGACATTCGACAGGGAACTGGTGGCTTCACGGAGCATCTCCGCGCGCTCCTCCGGGGTGAAGATCGGATTCTTGCCGGGATTATTGAGGACGGCGACCGTGAGATGGTCAAAAATCTTCGCGCCGCGCTGGATAAGATCCACGTGGCCGTTGGTCGGCGGATCGAACGTGCCGGGATAAAGGGCCCTGACAGTCATGAAGGCGGCTCCACTCGGATTTTATCAGCGCAACGGGAAGGCGGCAGGCGATGCGCGTCACTGGGTAGGGCCGGACACGGAACGGTGAGATAGGCCAGTTTGTCAGTTGTTGGCTATCCAGCGCCAGCGCAGCGCCGCTCTCCCAGGCCTCCAGAATCGGAACCTGGGAGAACGGATGGGCTTCCTAACGTTAACCATGATGTGACTGCGGCTGGAACCGCCGACTCAGAACTGATACTCCACCGAGAACTGAGCCTGGCGCTGGGGTGATCGTGTGCTCGTAATCTGACCGAAGGTCGTATCAAGGATGTAGTTATCCGGGTTGTTATAGCTGGCAAGGTTAAAGGCGTTGAACATATCGGCGCGGAATTGAACCTGCTGCGATTCGTGCACCTTGAAATCCTTAAAGGCCGAAAGATCCACCTGCCGGTAACCGGGGGCGCGCTGGGTGCCAACACGGGCCGTGCCGAACTGGCCCGGTAACTCCGGACCGTAGGCGCAGACGCCGTTGAAGGCTCCGGAGCAGGGTCTAGCTGAGGGATCGGTGCCGAACCAGTCGGAGACGCTGCTATGACTGATGTGCAGCGGCAGGTACTGATCGGCACGCGAGGCATAGGAGTTGACGTTGGCGTTGTTGGGGCCGCTGATGGTGATGGGAAATCCGGAGTAGAGAATCGCAGAGCCGGCCAGCTTCCAGCCGCCCAGGCTTTCATCCATGAGCTGATTCCAGTTGGAGCCTAAAGCGTGGCCGCGGCCGAAGGGCAGAGCATAGACCATGGTCGCCGAGAGATTATTGCGGGTGTCATAACCCGCCGGTCCATAGTCGCCCATGGGGTCGTAAGAGTTCTGCCAGTAGGCACCGGCGCCGTCGACGCCAGTCGAGCCGTAGAAGCCTGGATTGTCGGTCATAGCCTTGGACCAGGTGTAGTTGATGGTGTATTCAAGGCCATTGCTTTCCTCGCGGCGCAGAGTGGCCTGCATGGCGTTGTAGTTGCTGATTCCCTCAGACTGCGTGATTTTGAGGGCGCCGGTTTGTCCAACGAGGTTGTAAAAGGGCGCGTTGGTGCAGGTTGCCGTGCAAGGGTTGGGCCACTGATTGCCGTCCTGCGGCACAATCAGGTGCTGACCGATCTCGCCGACATAGGCGATCTGAGCCGACGTGTTGCTGTTGATCTCAAACTGATTTGTGAGATTGAATTCCTGGATGAGAGCGGGGCGCAGATTTCTCTGCCAGGCAAAATATTGCGTATGCAGCGCGCCGGCGTTGCTGGAAGCGTTGGCAAAGCCGTTCTGCACAGCGATCGGCGAGCCCGTAGATGTTGAGGTGGGAGCGCTGGCGGTTTCGAGGAAGGAGTGAAAGAAGGGCGGGTTCTGGGTGAGGCGAAGGTTGGCTCCGGTTCCTTCGAGGTCGTCTGTAATGCCATAGCCTCCGCGGAGTACGATGCGATGCGTCGCCTGCCACGCAAATCCAAAGCGAGGCATGAACTCCGTGTAAACGGGGTTATAGAGTGCGCGGCTGTTGCCGTTCTGTCCGGCATACTCAAGGCCGGCGGTCCCGAGCGACGGTTGACTGAGTTTGACGTTGACCTCTTTATTGTGGACTTCGTAGATCGGCTGATCGTAGCCGTAGCGCAGGCCGATATTGAGAGTCAGCTTGGGAAAGATCTTCCAGTCATCCTGAGCGTAATAGGCGTCGCGCCACTGGCGCTGGCCCCAGGGGCCGGTGAGGGCGCCAACGCCCGCGAAGTCGGCGCGATCAAGAACGAAATCGGCGAAAGGAAAGCCCTGCGCGGCGGTTCCTGACTGCAGAGGATTTCCGGTGAACTGACCGGTATACCGGAACTGCCCGAGCACACCTTCATTGCCGGGGTAGAAGTCGTTCTGCTGGTAGCGAACGAACTGCACGCCGAACTTGGTGATGTGCTTGCCGTGCTCCCATGTGAGGTCATCGCCGTAGTCGAAGGAGTTATCGGTCAGCGCGGTTCCGCCTGCGGTGGTGCCGATGTCGCTGAGCTGCACCCCATTCCCGAAGGTCATGGAACTGAAGCCGGGAAAGGGCTGGTTCTTGAAAGGAATGCCTACCAGGTTATTGCCTTTCAGTCCGAATACGCCCGAGGGGTCGGTGGGTTCTCCCTGAAGCCAGAGGACGCGCGAGATGCCAGCGCGGAATTCGTTGACTAGAGAAGCGGAGAAGGTGTGAACATGGTTCACAACGAAGCTTTGAAATGGGTAATCGTTGCCGGTGGGGAAGAAGATAGGCAGAACGGCGTGCGTCTCAGCGTCATACGCCTCGCCATAGGAATAACGGCCCATGAGTGAGTCCCGGCGTGAGAGAGTGTAATCCACCCTGAGATCGCCCTGGTTGTTCCGCTGAAACGACTTGAAGTAGCCTTGGTAGTTATTTTGGGCCAGACCGTCCGTTGCGAGTTTGTTGGGCAACGGATAGATATTTGGATGAGTGAAGAGAAAACGCGCTACCGGACTGACCACCGGAATTTGGTTATTAGGGTAGGGGGCAAATCCATGCTGGGTGTTATACAACTGAATGCCCTTGCTGGCCAGCAGTTGCGAAAAGTTGCCCTGGCGCATCTGTGGTGTGGCGACGCTTGCGGTGCCCTGGCCGCCCGTATGGTACTGGAGGCCTTCGTAGTCACCAAAGAAAAAGAGCTTGTTGTGCTTGATGGGGCCGCCAAAAGTAACGCCATACATGTTCTGGGTGTAACTGTTCTTCGGAATTCCCTGGAAGTTATTCGCCCAGGTGTTGGCGTCGAGAACCTCACTTTCGAGATAGTCATAAACGCTGCCGTGATAGTGATTCGTTCCGCTTTTCGTAACTGCGATGATTTCGCCACCGTTCACGTTGCCGTACTCAGCGTCGGCGTTGCCGGTAATGACACGCATCTGCTGCAGGGCGTCGGGGGCGGGGTTATAGCCGATGACATTGTTGACCGTCTCATTGATCTCGACGCCATCGAGGATGTAGTTGTTGGTCTGCTGGCGATTGCCGTTGAACGATGGCACGCCGTTGGGCCCGGTGTCCCGCTCTGTGCCGTTGCTCGTACCGCTGCCGCCATTGCTGCCGATAAAGCCAGTTGGTGTCGTGCTGACTGAGCCGGGAAGAAAAAGGGTCGCCTCGGAGAAATTGCGGCCGTTCAGCGGCAGACTGCTCAATGTGTTCGATGTGATGGTGGTTCCGAGGGTGGCGTTCTCAGTGTTGAGCAGTGGAGCGCTCGCGGCGCTTACCTTGACACTAGTGTTGCTCTTGCCGACACGGAGTTGCACGTCGAAATTGAGCGTTTGGTCGATGCTCAGCGAGAACGGCCCTATATTGCTATGGGAGAATCCGGGGGCCGAGGCGCTGAGATTGTAGGTGCCGATGGGCAGAAACTCAATGTTGTAAACCCCCACCGAGTCGCTGACGGTCGTTGTGGTTACGCCGGTATCGGAGTTAGTAATGATGACTTGCGCGTGAGGCACTGCGGCGCCTCTCTGGTCGGTGACATGGCCGCGGACAGAACCGGTAACGGTCTGTGCAAGAAGGTGTTTAGAAATCGGGAAGAGCAGAACGAGAAGGAGAGTGAGGTAGATTCGGGGCAGGACAGAATTCGAATGCATGAACGATACCTTTCCTAGGCACCTCGATTCCGTGGGGAGAGGGGCGCGATGGGGGATTTCCAAGGCGGATAGAAAGGACAATCAGTGGCGTGTCAGTGGCGTGTTTGATTCTACGTATACTTTCTCTTCTATAGCGAGCAAAGCTATTTCGTTCACCCGCTTCCACTTGATTATGAATCCGGATTCGGACGCTGTCAACTCGCAGAGCCGTCGCAAGCATCGTGACGTGAGGATATAACTGCTCTCGTGATTGCAGACCACGCGATCGCGCACCAAGCTATGCTTACAGATGTCTTACACATTAAGGAAATATTTCGTAAGTGTTTTCCCTGACTTATCGAAATGGATTCCCTGGGGCCTATCCACAATGAGCCAGAGGTTGGCATACTGGCGCCACCTGACCGAGTAGCCCGCTGTTCACATAGGCCTGCGCTGAATTTTCTGAATTGAGCGCGTCATCCTTGAAACTTTAGCCGCGGCGGATGCATGGGCGGAAGGGCTCTGCTGCTCGCAGTTATATTTGATGCGCTACCTGTTATGGCTCTAACTCAGTTGTGCTTATTTACCGGCCGT